>JBGRQB010000004.1:0-72224 GCA_041725875.1 Rhodothermaceae bacterium | reverse complement strand
CCTCAGGCTTAATTTGGAATCTTTCCGGGCGCAACCAACCTAATAGCATAAACTCATTTATTAACCAAACGAAGAGGCTAGGCTATGAAAAAGCTCAAGTTAAATCTTGACCAATTGAAAGTTAATTCTTTCGAAATCAAAAAATCATCAAAAGAAACTGGAACTATAGTTGGTAATGTGGCTGACACAAAACAAAATTGTTTACCAACTGAACTTACCGGATTTTGCTGTCCATTAGAAACTGCAATTTACTGCTACACTGTTGAGTGTACCTAATCCAGTTTAAATGTTGTTAATTCCCCGGGGGGAATAAACCCCTTGCTGCAAATTGTGGCAAGGGCTTTATATTTGAAAACAACTAAAGGTTCCAGACAAATTTTATCTTTTACTTTGATGAGATCTGTCCGTAATCTGTTTTATACATCAGGGAAGTAAAATTTTAGGAATGGATATCCTTATCACTCAGGCGCATTAGTAATTAATACCCTCAGGCTTAATTCATTTTGGCGCAACTGACGACCTCCTCAAATCACACACATTAATTTCACATCAAAATATTAATTGAGGAACCGTAATGAAAAAAATCAAACTTGACCTTGACCAATTAAAAGTTAATTCTTTTGAAACTTCAAAAACCAATTCAAAATCTGGTACTGTAAAAGGTAATATCCCGACAATGGAAGGCTGTACTGATGATCTTTGTCTTTCATTTTATCCGGACTGTCCGCAATCACGTCCAATAATGACTTGCATGAATACTTGCTCAAAAGATCTTCCTTGTCCTGTTTAATAAAATAATTTGGAGACTAATAATGAAAAAAATAAAACTTAACCTTGACCAATTAAAAATTAATTCTTTTGAAATCTCAAAAAATAATTCAAAATATGGAACCGTTAATGGGTTTCATAAAACTGAAATGATTTACTGTGTAACAGATATGGTTCAAGAATGTGCAACAAAATATTGCCCTGAAAGCTATCAGTTAACCGATTGTACTTGTATCAATGAATGCTAATAGTTGGAGAAACTTTTAGTAAGTTAAACTTTTAACCTTTTTACAAAATTGGATATCAAATTATGAAAAAAATAAAACTCAACATTAATCAATTAAAAGTTAATTCCTTTGAAACTTTAAGAAAAGAAAAAAACAACGGAACTGTTCTTGCCTACAAAAATACATTCCATCTTGATCCGCATTGTTCAGGAACCTGCGATCCCGATTGCATCTTCCCTACTGATCTGACTTGCGACACAGAGGAACCAGGTTGCAGACCATTCTAAAATTTTAAGCCCCCGAAACTAAACCTCGGGGGTTTCTTTTATACATTATATGAGGTAAGATATGAAAAAGATGAAGCTTAGTCTTAAACACCTCGAAGTAAATTCTTTCGAAGTATCAGGAAAGTCAACGAGTCTTGGGACTGTGAAAGGTAATCTAACTGCAACTGAATCAATACGCTGTCTTTCAGAACTTGGATGTAATACGGATGAAAAAACTTGCGGCTTAACCTGCATAAACACCTGCGCAAATTCTTGCCAGGGAACTTGCGAGTTTACTTGTCCGGATACTTGTAATAATAATACTTGTTTACAAAGTTGCGAGATTTGTACTCCACCTACTTCTCAAGACACTTGCGATGTTTTTAATTGCAAAGATACCCGAATTATTGTTTGCCATTAACCTTTTATTATAAAAAAACCTTGCCGTTAAAACGGCAAGGTTTCGTGTTTTCGGGTATAAGAACAAAAAGTCTATAAGTTCAAAAGCAAAGATACTCTTTTAAATAAGAGAAACAAATACTTTCTGCATCAATTCATTAGTTATTAATGTTTTTTAACAGCAAATCCTTACTCTGTTCGTTATTATTTCTATTTTTCCATAATTAGGAATATATTTAAGTAATTTTTTCTCTATTTTTAATTAAAAGCATCCTCAAATTTATCTTCAAAGTATTTATGAACATAATCACAACCATGTTTGAAATAGATTTGCTTCTTATCGGCTGCAGTTGTTTCAAAAACATACTTTATATCTTTTTCCTCAGGGAAAGTCTGAGCTATTTCCGAAATAATATCAGATTTCTCTGAAATTCCATTTACACCAAATTCTCCCGAAAGATTAATAAACTGCTCTGTGTTTGTCTGCTCAACCTTAGGTTTTGCAGCCGCGTCAAACTGCTGAATAATTTTTTGAGAATTTGTATAACTTCCTCCTGATTCAAAAGGAAGTGACGCCGGTAAAATCAGATCGGCTTCTCTTGCTGTATCAGTCACAAAATAATCTTGTACAACAAGAAAATCAGCATTAATCCATTTACGAGAATCAAGTTTATCAATTGCGCAGCCAACCGGATCTTCTCCAAATATGAAAAGATTTTTGATATGTCCCATCAGCAGTTCATATTTAATATCTTTTGATTCATTACTCAACCCGGTTGTTTTCCAGACACTCGAAAGTTTTTCAAGCACCTCTCCGGTTAGTTCCTGGTTCCCGACTGTCTTATCTTTTCTTATTCCCATATCGTAAATTCCCTGAGAATTATTTTTCTCTTTCAGAGCAATAATTCCACTGCCGGTTTTACCAAGCTTACCTGTAATTAGAGAGAGATTAAATATTTCTTTTACACTATTTCCGGTTAAATATTTTTCAGATAAAATTATTACCGCGTTCATTTCGTTGTTATAAGATTCGGCAATTTCTCTGATTTTAATTGCAGATATCCCAGACTTTTCAACAAGAGCGCTGTAATTTTCCTTCTGAAGTTCCGTTTTATAGTTTTCAAATTCTTCGCAATTATCACTCAAAAACATCTGGTTTTGCAAATTGTGCGAAATCAAATAATGGTTAATTGCTTTTATGGTGTAATAGTATGATTTAACTTTAATGTTTTCCGTTACCTTTTCTTCCATTGAAGAATTTTCTTTTTCGGAAATGTTATAAACCGGAACCTCATTAATAACCTTGGTATTATTAACTATAAAGCCAACTACCGGGTTATCCTCATTTAACTCGGCACCAATCAGATAGATCTTCCCTGCTCCTCGTATCTGCTGATAAGGCACATTTGAAATCCAGTTGTTTTCATAAGCATCCTGATTATCAAAATAGTGGTAACTTCCGATGTTGTTTGTTTTAAATCCTGCACGAGTCAGTTTCTGAACAAGATACAATTCCTCGTTTGTCAATCTGGCTCCAGCAAAAACTGCATTCTCATCCGGTGCAACTTCCAATACTTTTTGCTTAATGATTTTAAAAGCTTCATCAAAAGTTATTTCTTCAAATCTGCCGTTACGTTTATACATCGGTTTTGTAATTCTGCTTCCGTCATTAAGGTATGAGTATCCAAACTTGCCATACTTACAAATATTACCGTCACTGTTTATCAAACCTTCGGAGCCAATAGTTTCCATAACAAAGCCGCCTTTGTGACGAAGATCCAGTTCGCACCCGACAGAACAATAATTACAAATTGCTTTTATGCTGTCAGTCTCAACCGGTCCCGGCTTGAACTCAAAGTTTTCACTTATTGCGCCGGTAGGACAAATATCAATACACAATCCGCAAGTTTCGCAGGAGGTATCTTTTAGTGATTCTCCCAGACTAGGAGCAACATATGTGTCGAATCCGCGGTTTATGAGTCCGAGAGCTTTAGCGCCGACTACTTCATCGCAAACACGCATGCATTTGGCGCACAAAATACATTTGTTGTTATCTATCTCAATGTAAGGATGAGAAAAATCAACATCATATTTATTGTAATCACCTTTATACTTTTGTTGTTCAACAAAATATTCATCTGCATATTTTTTCAGATCGCAGGTAAAATACTCTGCACAGCCGCATTCCAGACAGCGACTCGCTTCGCTGCAGGCCACTTCTTCATTTGCATAACCAAGTTCAACTTCGTTAAAGTTTTTTCTTTCGGTTGAATCAAGAATCGGCATTTCATTTCTGAGGTGACGCTCGAAATTATGAATATATTCTTTTTCAATCTGCTTTTGAAAATTATCCCGTTTACTGAGAAACTCTCTCTTTTCCGGAATAATTTCTTCACCAGCCAGATATTGATGACAACTGCGCGCGGCAATTTTTGCCTGTGCAATTGCTTCTATAATTGTTGCCGGTCCGGTTACACCGTCACCCGCAGCAAAAATTGAATCAACTCCGGTCTGCAGCGTATTTGGAACTGCATCAATATCGCCCCATTTATTGGCCATCAATTCACTGCCGTCATCAAGCACGCTGTTAACATCATCCAGAAAATTGATATCGGTTTTTTGTCCGATTGCAGCAAGTGCAAAATCAACTTCAAGATCATATTCGGAACCTTCTACCGGAACTGGTCTTCTTCGTCCTGAGGTATCCGGTTCTCCAAGTTCCATTTTTATTAAGGTAAGAGATTTAATTCTTCCTTTTTCATCTTTGTTAACTTTCACAGGATTTGTTAAAAAGAGATATTCAATTCCTTCAAGTTTTGATTCGTGAATTTCAATAGGATTTGCAGGCATCTCTTTTTCGGTTCTTCTGTAAACGACGTAAGATTTTTTTGCACCGAGACGCATTGCCGTACGACAGCAATCCATTGCAGTGTTTCCGCCGCCAACGGTTACAATAGTCTTACCGGAAAAATCGGGACGCTGACCAGTCATTTCCATATTACGCAGAAAATCGATTCCCGAATAAACATTTTCTGCATCATCTCCCTCACAGCCAATCTTGGTTCCTTTTTGCGAACCAATTGTAAGAATTGTTGCATCGTAATTTTCGTGTATCTCTTTGTAGGGCAGATTTTCGCCAAGCTTTTTGCCGGTATAAATATTTACACCAAGTTCGGTAATTGTATCAATTTCTTTATCAAGAATTTCGTTTGGAAGTCTGTACTCAGGAATACCATATCTCAGCCAGCCCCCAGCCTGCGGAGCTGCTTCATAAATATCGCACTGATGCCCTTTCTGCTGTAGGAAAAACGCAGCTGACAATCCTCCGGGTCCGCCGCCAATAACAGCAACTTTTTTTCCGGTGGATGGTTCAACTTCCGGCATAAATTTATCATCGGAAACAAGATCTTTATCAGCAGCAAAACGTTTAAGATAATCAACACCTGCGCCGGAACCTTCATCCAGCAGATTTCTTCGACACGCGGCTTCGCAGGGACGAACACAAACTCTACCGCAAATTGCCGGCAAAGGATTTACATCTTTTATAAGCGCAATTGCTTCTTTGAAAAGTCCTTTATCAATCAGAGAAACATATCCCTGCACATCAACTCCGGCAGGGCAAGTCTGTTTACAAGGTCCGAGACAATCGGCATAATGGTTACTGAGCAGCAGATCGAGTGCTGTTTTTCTCGCCTTCCGCACTTCTTTTGAGTTAGTTGTAATTATCATTCCATCGTTAATACGTGTTGAACAGGATGGCTGCATTCCTCTCATTCCCTCAACCTGCACAACGCATACATAACAGGAAGTATATGGTTTTAACTTTGGATCGTGACAAAGTACGGGTATCTGGATACCGTTTCTGGAGGCAACTTCGTAGATAGTTTCCCCGCTTGTTCCGGTAAATTCCTTTCCATCTATTTTTAGTTTTATTTCGCTCATTTTAGTTTCGATTTTTGTTATCGATTCAGTTAATTAATGATATTCAATTGCGTTGTAGCGACAATTCTTAACACACTCACCACATTGTATACAATCTTCCTGACGAATTGTATGCGGGTGCTTAACCTCTCCGTCAATGGTGTGAACCGGACACTTAATTGCGCACAAAGTACAGCCGGTACATTTGTTTGTGATAATTTGATAAATCAGCAGATGTTTACAATGTTTGGCAGTACATTTTTTCTCGCGAATGTGCTCTTCATATTCGTGACGAAAATATTTTATTGTGGTAAGAACCGGATTTGGTGCTGTTTGTCCCAAACCGCAAAGGGAGTTTTCTTTTATCTGGTACGATAATTCTTCCAGTTTGTCTATATCTCCCTCTTCTCCGTGTCCTTCAGTAATTCGCGTCAGAATTTCCAGCATTCTTTTTGTCCCGATTCTGCAGAACGTACATTTTCCGCAAGATTCTTTTTGTGTGAAATCGAGAAAGAATTTGGCCATATCCACCATACAGGTTGTTTCATCCATAACAACCATACCGCCGGAACCCATTATTGCTCCGGTAGCGTTTACCGAATCGTAATCGACAATAGTATCGGCAAGATGAGCAGGAATACATCCGCCGGAAGGACCGCCAAGCTGCACTGCCTTAAATTCGTGATCGTTCTGAATTCCTCCGCCGAGTTTAAAAATTATATCATTAATTGTAATTCCCATTGGTACTTCTACCAGTCCGCCATTTTTGATTTTTCCTGTTAAAGCAAAAACTTTGGTTCCTTTACTTTTTTCAGTTCCGTAAGAAGCATATTGTTTTGCGCCCTGATAAACTATCCAGGGAATATTTGCAAAAGTTTCAACGTTATTTATGTTGGTTGGTTTTTCCCATAAACCTGATTCAGCCGGAAACGGAGGGCGCTTTCTCGGCATTCCCCTTTTGCCTTCAATAGATGCAATTAGTGCTGTTTCTTCACCGCAGACAAAAGCTCCGGCTCCTTCTTTTACATAAATATCAAAATTAAATCCGTCAATGCCGCAAATGTTTTTTCCCAGATAACCTTTTTGTCTGGCCTGCTCAATTGCAATTTCGAGTCGCTTAATTGCAAGAGGATATTCGGCACGACAATAAATCACTCCTCCGTTTGCACCAATTGCATAAGCGCCAATTATCATTCCTTCCAACACAGAATGCGGATCACCTTCGAGTAACGAACGATCCATAAATGCACCGGGATCACCTTCATCTGCGTTACAGATTATATACTTGTCATCTGATTCATAATTTTTTGCAAACTTCCATTTCATACCGGTCGGGAACCCGCCGCCGCCGCGACCTCTTATTCCCGAATCAAGAACATCCTGAATAATTTGATCTCTGGAAATCTCTTCTTTTGCAATTTTTTTAATTGCGGCATAACCTTTTACTCTTTCATATTCTTCGATTTCTTCTGGATCGATCATTCCGCAATTACGAAGTGCAATTTTTACCTGTCCCTCAAAAAAGCTGTTATCGCTGGCTTCCTCATAACTGCTCTTTACAATAAGATCCTCTATCGGAGTTTTTTCATTAATATGTTTTTGCAAAATCTCTTCTATGTTACTTTCATCTACCTCCCCGTAGATGCTGTAATTTTCTTCATCCTTAATTTCAACAAGTGGTTCTTTAAAACACATTCCGATACAACTTGTTTTTCCAAGCTCGAAACTGAACTTTCCATTTTTTTTCAGTTCCTCCAGTTTTGTGTAGACTTTATTAGCTCCTGCTGCAATGCCGCAGCTTCCAAGTCCCACAATTACTTTTATATTTTCCATTTTTTATCCGCTCTATTACTTTCTAAATTAATTTTGTGCAACGCTCTCTGCTTTTTTAATTTTGTTGATTACTTTAACTGCTTCTTTTTCCGTAAGATTCCCGTATGTTTCATCCCCAATCATCATTACGGGAGCCAGTGAACAGCAGCCGAGACAGGCAACTGATTCGAGAGTAAAAACCCCGTCGGTAGTTGTTCCTCCGTCTTCAACATTTAACGACGATTTAAGTGCATATGTTATTTCGCTGGCATTTTGCACGTGACAGGCAGTTCCGTGGCAGACTTTAATAATATGCTTACCAACCGGTTTTAATCTGAACTGAGCATAAAAAGTTGCAACACCATACATATCACTCAGCTTTAACCCTGTTTCCGATGAAATTTTTTGAAAGGCGCCTTTGGGCAGATAGCCGTAAAGGTTTTGTGTCTGTTGTAGAAGCGGGATCATATTGCCTGCTTTGTTCCTGTATTTTTCTATAACAGGATCGAGCAGACTAAGATCAACACTTTTTTCTTCAATTCGTTCTTTTTCTTTCAGAATTCGTTGTACTCGCATAACTTAACCCTATATGATGAGAATTTATTTGAAAAGATATATTTGCATAAGGAATTTCCGACCAAGGCCGGTTTGCCGGAAAAGAGTTGTTTGTCTGAACCACAGATGAAATCATCTGATTTCTCCTTTTAGTGAAAGACAGTTAAATATTGCTCAATAAGAAAAAAATTGCAAGTAATTTTTTAGTCTAAAATAATTTTTTTATCTGAAAGCCTTTGATTTCAGCTTATTTTAAGAGGTTGTTGCGATATTTTTATTCTTTTACCCTATAAAATAATTTCTATGATGAAGTTTTAATGATCACTAATAAAATATTTCAAAACATGCATAAATAATTGTTAGTGTATGTATAATTAATTATTTTTGAATTGCTATTCACTATTAAAGAGAGAGATGCGCTTAAAGGAAGGTAACAAAGAAAAAGATATTATTGAATCGGCAATAAAAATATTTGCCGAAAAGGGATTTCATAATTCCAAAATTTCTGATATTGCAAAAGAAGCCAATGTGGCTACAGGCAGTGTTTACAGATACTTCAAAAATAAAGAAGATATTATTGTAAATATTTTTGACGATTTATGGGAAAAGCTTTTTGCCGAAATTAAGGTTATGACAAAAAATAAAAAACTTTCACCTACTGAAACAATTGATACAATAATCGATTTAATTTTTGACCTGTTTGCAGATAACCCTTCTCTGGCAGTTGTTTTTGTAAATGAGCAAAACAACCTCATCCTTTCCAAAGAAAATAAATTTGCTGTTTATTACAATAAGTTTTTGGATTTGGGAGTTGCCGCGCTTGAGCAGGGACAAAAAGAATCTATTATTTCACCTTCTATCGATCCTCACATTTTCAGGCATTTTGTTTTTGGTGCTGTAAGAAATTTGATTCACATGTGGGCTCAGGATCAGGAAACATATCCTTTAATTAAAATACGAACGAACATTAAGTTTCTGATAAAAAACGGAATTAAGGAAAAATAATATATAATCATTAATGAATTTTAATTCATTAATGATTATATTTGTAGCGTAGACTCAATAATTGAGCCCTCCTCTAATAGTGAACGGCAGCGGTCCTCCAAAATTTACCACTGCCGTTTTCATTTATTCAAAATTTTCAAGCAGCTTGTCAAAGTCGTAACCAGATTTTTCACCTAAACCTTTCACTTCTTTGAAAACTTCCTGGCATTCAAGTACCATATTTTTCTTTTTTATACCGGCTTCTTCAAAGGTTACCGCAAGTAAAGTGTAAACCCAGTCTACAAGATCTTCATAGTTTTCTTTACTGAAGTATCTGATTTCGTTGTAAGTGTTTAAATGCAGATATGCCTTTGTTGCATTTAAATCAAGAATCTGAAGAAGTGTTTTTGACAGCCAGACACATTTCTTTTCATTCTTTTTCTTTTTGCAGCAGTTTTCCAATTCTTTATCAGAAAAAGCTTCGAACATTTTTTGCAGTTCTACTAGCAGACAAATCAAATTCAGCGATTCGTGAATTCCCTGTTCTGCTTTTCCTGTATGACTCAAAATATTCTTAATATGATTATCAAGATGAAGTTTGTACAAATAGTTTTCTTCTGTAAGTTCTTCACTTGCAGAGGTCATAACCTGAATATTATACAAGGCTCGAGAAATAAGAAAATCAAAAGCATTTTCATGATAATTGCAATCTTGCCCGAGTTTAAAGCCGGGTCCTTTTTTAATAAATGTTCTATAGTTTCCGCTTAAATCCTGGAACTTACGATTTACATCTTTTATTGCCAGATAGAATTTTTCATTCGCTTTCAAAATTTCTTTTTCGTTATTCTCAAAATTGAAATGCTGTTCAATGTTAAAGTGTAAATATCTGCTGAAGTTGTTAAGATTGCTTATTGTTAAGGCTGTTTCTGTTTCGTTGCTTTCATCAGTAATAAATGATTTTACAAAGCTTCTGATATTGTTTTCGTTTATCAATTCGTAAGTTGATTTTACAATCTGCTGCAGATTCATCTCTTCAATGGAATACTCAACAGAAGGAACACCTTCGGTTCCGATGTGACGGGCAAATTTTTCGTAATCACCAAACACATCATAAACTTCTCTTATTTCAGTAAACACTTTGTATTCAAATCCGCGTAGTTTTAGATGCATACCTTCCTGATGAATTTTTTGTCCGTTAACAATAAATTCTAATCCGGAAATATGATCATGCAAGATGTAGAAAATATTTACATCATCTTTAATTCCAAGTGCGTTTGCAATTGTTATTTCAGTCTGATATTTATTCTCTCCCTCTTTAACAAGTTTTTTGGAAGAAACATTAATTGTTCCTTCGGTACTTTCATATTTATTGTTAAAAAGTACAAGAGCACGTTTCTCTTCAAAACTGTTTGTGTAGGCAAAAACATTATCATTTATGAAATTATTGTTTTCGTGGAAATCGTAAAGCCAGAAATTTTTCACATCACTGAACAAATATCTTGTCTGAGCCAGAGGAAAAATCTCTCTTTCGTGTCGCTGAACCAAATCCTGATTTGGCGTTTCATTGTAATAGGCACGCTGATATTCCATACCATATTTTTCGCTGTAACCTTCAACTTGTCCGTGCGCAAACATTGGCAGACCGGGCAAGGTTAACATCAATGTACAAACACCAAAATACTTGTCACCCGTACCAAACTGCTTAATGGCAGTCTCTTCATCAGGGTTCGACATAAAATTAACATAGCGTTTTAATATTTCCGGTTCGAACTCAAGTGTCTTTTTAATCAGATCTTTATATTTGAAATTCTCTTCACGCATTATCATATTCATAAATGCGCTGTTGTAAACTCTGTGCATTCCAAGCGTTCTGACAAAATAACCTTCCATTAACCAGAAAGCTTCGGCAAGGAGTAAAGTTTCAGGAAGTTCTTCATTTATTCTGTAAACAACTTCGCGCCAGAACTCAACAGGAAAAACTTGATCAAACTCTTCTTTTGTCATAGAATATTCAGATCTCGAAGGAATATCTCCTCCTGTTCCCGGCTGCGGGAACCACAGACGCTGATAATGCTTTTTGGCAAGAGTCATTGCAGCATCAAATCTGATGATTGAAAATCTGCGGGCAACATCAAAAATTTTCTGTATTACTGCTTCGCGGACTTCCTTTATACTGTAGTTTAACTGAGCAGTATCGTTCCACGGCATATTTGTACCATCATTGCCGTGATAAATATATTTGGTTTCACCAGTGCGGTTGTTAATTCTTCTGAACACAACTGCCGCATCTGAGTGATTATAATATCCATCTTCAATTCTTACATCAATATCAGGATTTTCAGAAAGGTTATCGCTGTTAAATGTGTAGTTCGGGAATGGCGGAGTATCTGACTGAACAAAATATTCCGGATGTTCAATCATCCACTTTGAGTAAATTCCGGTATGGTTTGGAACCATATCGCTGGCAAGACGAATTCCTCTTTCCATACATCTCTGATTCAGATTTTCATAAGCCATTTCCCCGCCCAGCGAATGAGCAATTTCGTAATCGTAAAGTGAGTATGCCGATGCAACTGCATCAGGGTTTCCCATTTTATTTTTTATTACGCGGGAAGCGTTGCTTCTTTCCCAGACACCAATAAGCCACAATCCGGTAAAATTTCTGTTTTGCAGTTCGTCGAGCTCTTCATCTGGAATCTGATCGAGTCTGCGAATTATTTTGTTATACTTTTTTGAAACCTGATCGAGCCATACATAGATATTTTTGGCAAGTAGAACAACTTGCGGCATCCAGTGGATATCCTGAGTAAATTTTTCTTCTTCCTGATAATCTTTGTGACTATCTTTTCCATAATTAAAACCTGATTTTCCGAGCGAGGTATTTATTGAAGATTCACCTGAATAATCGGGGACAAAAGTCGGGGCCTGACCACCAAATCCGCCAAAGGTTTTCTCTTCTTTCAAAAGATCTTTTCCTTTGAGAATTTCGTTAATTATATCTCTGTCAATTATGTCAGTCCAGTTATTAATAATAAATTCAAGCTGTGCTTCAATATCATCAGGATGATTAATTATCGGTTCTTTCAAAAACGTAAAAATATCTTTTCCGTTTTTAATTGGTTCAGATTCGGCAAAAAACTTATCAATCTGGAAAATTATCCATCTGTAAGAATCTGTATTTGCAAGAAGATTTTCGTTAAAAAATTCTTTCAGTTTTTCATTAGCCGGATTAAAATTGCAGAAGTATAGTAAAACAAGTTCTTCCAGACTCCTTGCAAGGTTTGGCCTGTCTGGAGTTTGCTCGGCAAGATAATCTGCTGCTTTTATCTCCTGCTTGTAAACAGATTTTGGCGGGAACTTTTGTAAAAAATCGATAATGTTGTTTTTTAGTGATGTTTCGCCAAGCTGTCTGTTAAGAAAATCTATTGTGTTTTGAAAAATTTCGCCATTTACATTTTTCTCATAATATCTGAAAACGTGATGAAAAACTTCATCCAGCAGACCTGCCGCATTAACTCCGCCTGAAGTAATTTTGTTATATTCATCTCTGGTTTCGTTAACTTTTAATACAAGTTTTTGAATTTCTGCCTTATTACTTGTAATTAGTGTGCCAGTTGTAGTTAAAAGTTCATCTTTTATCCCATATTTTAGTCTGCTAACATTTGATATATGAAATTCAAACTCGGGATATTTTCTAAAACTCTTAGTCAAGATAATGCTCTCCGCTTAATTTTACCGTTCTATTAAAGATGTAAATATAAGAAATTAAGGTTTTTTATAGAAATTATTATTTTATAATTAATGATGCACAGAAAACTAGCTTATAGCTAGTTTTCCTATAACATCGCAAATTAAATTATCAATTTCTGAGATTCCTGATTTACGTAGAACATAGTGACGATTAACATTGTTGACCATCTAAAATTAAATTCTGAGTTATAATCTTTACCCTTTATATCCCAAAATACGAAATGGAAACATAACCACTGTTTTTACAATATCAAACGAGAGATCAATGGCAAAGCCGAGCATTCTGAAAGGTAATAAGATTAGCCAGATAATTGGATAAAATACTAAAAATAGTAAAGCAACCGGCCAGCATAAGACGAGTAATATAAACCACAACAAAATTTTCATACTTCCTCCATGTTTTAATATTAGACTTGTCTCTCTTAAAAAAGTTTTAAAATAAAAAAGGCACTCATAAGAGCGCCTTTAATTTATTCTTAACTTCAGATTTTCAATTTTTAATTTACTTATCCTTCATGTTTTGTTTTGAAACCTTTTTGCATCCAGCCTTTTGCAAGTATCAACCCGATTGGGGAAACCATTGCAATACCACCATAAATCAACCACATAAACTCTGGATTCATATCTGCTGGTGCTGTATCAGCAGGACAATAATTCATTAGGAACCATCCGCTGTATAAAGCGGTAATCACTTTTGTTAAGAACCATGGAAATTGTCCGAGTCCCATATAAATACCTGTCATACCTTTTGGTGCAATTTCAGCAACCCATTGTAAAAATCTTGGCTGCCACATTGCTTCACCAACTGTCATAATTAAAAGATATGCCATTAATGTATATAAGTTAGCGCCAAATGCTAATATAAATGTTGGAACTGCCATTATAAAGGTACCTATAATCATCATATTATAAGTATTCTTTTTAACTGTAATTGCAGTTACAATAGGAGTTAAAACAAATATAAGAAACGGATTAAGGTTCACAAATACTTCAAAGTTTTCCTGAACAAAACCGTCAAAAGCTCTACTTGTATATTGAGGCAATGTTAACCAGTTATGCGCAAATAAAGTTTGAACAAAAATAAGGATAAAGATGAAGAACATAAATCTGCCATCTCTAATTGGGAAGTTTTTAACATAAAACTTCAATTTTTCTTTTGCAGTCATATCAGCCATAGGATCATCATCATTTGATTCCTCGGCTTTTTTATTAGGTTCATCTTCTTCAGCATCTTTTATTGCTTTATTAACTGCTTTTTTTGACATTACAACTGCAACAAAAATAATTCCTACAACTGTTAAAGCAGTATAAATCCAGAAAACACCTGAAATACCAAATGCTTTTCTAACAGGAGGTGAAATTGCTCCAGGAAGAGTTCCGCCAAGATTCATTAATGCGTAAAGCATTGCATAACCCATTGCAGCTGTTTTACTGTTTGTCATCATTTTTACGCCAGCATAAGCAGCCGGCTGATAAATACCATACCCAAAAACAATTCCAAGGATACCAAGCATTGCAACAAGATGATTCGTTCCCCAAAGACCAGGCACACCCAAACTTGCAGAAATAGTCAGTACCAGTCTTCCTCCGAACATCAGCAACAAAGCTGTAAGGAGGGCCTTTCGTAAACCAATCCAGTCAACAGTAGCACCTAGAAAAAGCATAGCAATAGTAATGCCTGCTGTTAATACACCTACCATCTGGCCAGCGTGAATATCATTCAGTCCGGTATATTCATTAAAAAAGAGTGCTAAAAGGCCAACTACACCAAAATAGCAAAGTCCTTCCAAAACATAAGACATATTTAACCCGAACAACGCTCTGGAAGTGTGAGCTAAATCGATAAAGGGTTGAAATAACTCCCTCATCATGCCTTTTTTTTCTTGTCCATCAATTTCCATTGACATACATTCCCCTATATTTATAGATGTTAAAAAATGTTCACTTCGGGAGTTATTTCAACTCCAAATTTTTCCAGTACAGCATTTTTAATTTGTACTGAAAATTCTTCAATTTCTTTTCCTGTGGCTTTATTGTAATTAACAATAACAAGAGCCTGATTTTTATATGTGCCTGTATCTCCTGCTCTTTTTCCTTTAAATCCACATTTGTCAATTAACCAGGCGGCAGGCAATTTAACACTATTTTCATCAATTTCATAGAAAACTATTTCCGGGAAATCTTTTTGTATTTCCAGCAGTTTTTCTCTTTTTATTACAGGGTTTTTGAAAAAACTTCCTGCACTGCCAATCTCTTCAACTCCCGGAAGTTTTTCGGTACGCACCTTTTTTATCACGTTGTATACATCGGTAATATCTGGATCTGAAATATTCTGTTTTTCAAATTCCGATTTCAGTGAACCGTAACCTATATTAACTGATTTCTTTTTTGAAAGAGTAAAAACCACAGATGTGATTATTATTTCTCCCTTTAGTTCTTTTTTGAAAATGCTGTCGCGATAACCAAAACAGCATTCACTATTTGAGAATTCTTTTTTCTCACCCGATGAAATCAAAATGCCTTTAACTTTTGAAATTGTATCTTTTACTTCTGTTCCGTATGCTCCTATGTTCTGAATAGGTGCTGCACCAACTTTACCGGGAATCATTACAAGATTTTCTACACCGTAAAATTTGTTTTCTACAGAGTAAAGGACAAAATCATCCCATTCAACTCCGCCGCCGACTTCAATTTCAACAGTATCTTCAGTTTCATTTATTTTTTTTATTCCCGATATTTCGTTCTTGATAATCAATCCGTCAAAATCTTTTGTAAACAAAATATTACTTCCACTGCCAAGCACCAGAAATTTATTTTGAATAAACAAATCTGTCTTTAATATTTCTTTAAGGTCATTTTCAGATTTTATTACAGTGAAGTATTTTGCTTTAGCATCAACTCTGAAGGTATTTAGTTTGAGGAGTGATTGATTTTGAATTATTTCCATTTATTAACGCCAGTATATTTTTTTAATTTTTGTTCCGTCCGACTGATAAATAACAGCGCCCTCTTTGTCTGTCCTGTCAACTGCACAATTATATTGTTTTAATCTCTGAACCACAGAGGGTGACGGATGTTTAAACTTGTTTTCTATTCCTGCACTTATTACTGCGATTTCAGGTTTTACAAATCTGATAAATTCAGGAATTGTGCCTGTCTTGCTTCCGTGATGTGATACTTTCAGATAATCACTTTTTAGAAAATTTTTATAGCCGGCTGCAAGCCAGGATTCCATCTCGTGTTCGGCATCCCCGACAAACAAAAAGGTATTATTTCCGTGGATTAATTTAATAATCCCGCTTTTGTTATTTACATCAAAATCTGCATAAAAAGGAGATTTTGTATCAGCCAAAAAATAGAGTCTACAATTGCCAATATCAAGTATTTCTTTTTTATAATATTTAAATTTTACACTGTTATCATTAAGGAATTTTTCAAATCGTAAATCCTTTTTAAGAGTGGAATCAAGCGGAGGTTTATAGACCAGTTCAACTTTATTTTCCTTAACAAGTGATAAAATTCCTTTATAATGATCAGAATCAAGATGTGTGATAAATGCATAGTCAATTTTTTCAATTCCAAGGTGATTCAAAAGTGGTAAAATTACTCTGGTTCCATTATCAAAATATGGAGTTGCATTTCCGGCATCGATAATAGCGGTTTTTCCATTAGGGAATTTCAACAGAAACGCATCTCCCTGTCCCACATCAATTGCGCAGACAGTAAATATATTTTCAGGAAAGAGATTTTCATTATCAATTTCATCAAGATTCAGATATATCAAAATTGCAAAAACAACAGCTGCAAAAATTGCTTTTTTATGTCTAAACCTGTTTACCACAAAGGAGATAACTCCGATAACAAAGTAAAAAAGAAGAGAATCCCAGATTGAAAAGTTTGTGATTGTAATAAAGGAATATTTTAATCCGCCCGAGAATTTAGTCAGTTGAAATAAAAATCCCGTTAACAAATTGTTTGTAACCGAATAAAATATTGCTATTTCAGATGAAATGTAACTCAGAGTTAAACCGGTAACAGCAATGCCGATTATTATTCCGATTAAAGGAATTACAATTAAATTTGCAAGCAAAGCAATAAGTGACAGTTTTCCAAAATAGAAAAGTGTAAATGGAAGCGTTCCAATTTGTGCTGCAAGCGATACGGAAAAGAGTGTAAGAACAGCTGACAGAAATTTCGGCAACTTCAGCTTTTTTATCTTTTCCGTAAAAAAAGGAGCAAATGTAATTATTGACAAAACTGCAGAAAATGAAAGTTGAAAACCGGGATCAAAAATATCTGCTGGTTTGATTAAAAGAATTAAAAATCCGGACAACGCCAATGTATTAAATACAAAATTCCCTCTTCCGCTTAAGTTACTTAAAATTAAAATTATTCCCATAAGTGTTGCTCTGAAAACAGATGCCGGAACTCCTGTGATAATCATAAATGAAAGCAGACCGCAAATAATCAGAATGTTTCGCAGCAAAATATGAAAGCGTGAAAAAAGAGCCATAAAAATAAGTGCAATGTAGCCAACGTGCAAACCAGAAACAGCAAGAACATGTATAACACCTGAATTGACAAAATTCTTTTTGTCGTTGTAGTCAATCAGACTCCTGTCAGCGAGGATGAGTCCACGCAAAAGTGAATAGGTTTTCCTGTTGTTCAGATCCTTCAATTTTGCATCAATATTTTTCCTTACATCAAACACGATATTGCTGATAAAATTGGGATTTTTGGTAATCTTCACCTGTTTCGAGCTTTTCACATAACCAAGAATTGTAATTCCGTTTTCACGCAAATACTCGTAAAAATCAAACTCTCCCGGATTTCGTTTATCACGTGCTTTACGCAAATTACATATTGCGTTTAATTTATCACCAATTGAAATTTTTCGATATAACGAATCGAGTTTACTGAAATTTTTATCTTTAACAATTACTTTTATTTTATCTGAAATAAGAATTGTTTTATTCTTAATTTTCACTGAATCAGCAAAAAGAATAAAACTGAACTTATCGTATCCTGTGAGTTCAACATCTGCAATCTTTCCAAAAACCTCCGCATTTTTCAGATTTTGTTTTTCAAAAGGATAATGCGGTTTTTCCGTGTTCTGCATCTGGAACCAGATAACTCCGGCAAAACAGGATATAAGAATTACCGCAACAGAAACTGCTTTAACAGATTTTTTCCTGAATAAAATTGCTGTAATTAAACTCAGGGTTAAAACAATTACTGAAATTATTAAATCGGGAGAAAGATATTTGCCCAGTAACAATCCTGCAACATAGCCTGCCACGACTTTTACAACAGGAAAGTCTCTTAATTTATGACCTCCAATAAAACCTCTTTAATTTGTGATAAATCTTTTATTTTTTCCGACACACTTTTAGCATTTTTCCCGGCAGCGATAGTCATAGAAGGATTAAGTGTGTGTGACTTAACAGATAAATCTTCCAGATTACCGTGATCGGAACAAATTAGTAAAGTTGTATCGCTGTCAACATTTTCAAGGAGATAAAGCAGAAAACGATCAAGCGAATCGAGAATATATTCCATTTCATCCTTTAAGCGTCCGTGCCCGAGGTGGTCGCTAAAGAAAAACTCAAAAAGTGTAAAATCGTTTTTATCGTTCATTTTTAATAATCTTCTCGCAGCTGTTTCCGGACGTATAACAGGCATTTTGTAATTTAGCTTGCCTACCCATCTAAAATTGGTTATTTCAGCGCTGAGAGCCTTTCCACGGTGTAATTCAGCAGCTTTATACAACTGCACTCCGCTTAACAGACAACTAAGAGAAGTTACACTAAGTCGCTTTTTCCCTGAATTGATGTAATCGAAAAATACTTTGGGATAAGCATTTGCAAATGATACTTTTTTGTTTCTGTTCAAAAACTCTTTGAAGATATTTTTTTCTTTAATATCTGGAATTAATGTTGAGTAAGGAAAGGGTCCGAAATGCTGACCAATTTTCTTTTGCGCGTTTATTCCGCAGAAAATTGATGTTTGTCCGGTACCGCTGAGTGGCAATCCTTCAACTTCCATAATGGGATCAACCGGAAAAAGATATGTTCCTTTCTTTTCCAGATATTGATTTTCGAGTGAAGGAGTTTCCCCAAAGAAATCGGAGAAAAGTTTGAACTTATATTTAAAAAACGGATTAATCTCAGGATCTTTTTGCCCTATCCCGACTCCGTCCAGAAATATCATTAAAACTTTTGACAAATTTATTCCTTAGATTCTACTAAAATTGTGACCGGACCGTCGTTAATTATTTTAACACTCATCATTGCAGCAAAAATGCCGGTCTGAACCTTATCTTCACCAATATTTTGTTTAATTCTTTCAACAAATTTTTCATAAAGTTCGTTTGCTTTTTCCGGTCTGGCAGCTGCATCAAAACTGGGTCTGTTCCCCTTTCTCGCATTACCGTAAAGGGTAAACTGCGAAATCACCAGAACTTCGCCATTTACATCTTTAAGGGAGATATTCATTTTTCCGTTTTCATCTTCAAAAATGCGAAGATTACAACATTTATCGGCAACAAATTCAACATCTTCCATTGTATCTTCTTCTTTAACTCCAAGAAGAATAACCATTCCTTTTCCGATTGAGCGACTATAATTTTCCGGAGGAATATCCACTCCCCCTTCGGTTACTCTCTGCACCAAAGCTCTCATCTTTTTTCACCTGAAATTACTCTGTTAATATCGAGATAATCTTTTGTAAGACAAATATTATCAAATCCGCTGCTCTGCATAAAACCTTTTACTTTTTCATCCTGATCTTTTCCGAGTTCAAAAAAGAGTGATCCGTTTTGATTCAGATAATTTTGAGAGTTTTCAGCTATAAACTTGTAAAATTTATATCCGTCACCAAAATCAGTAACCGCAAGATCAGGTTCAAATCCGGTTATCTCTTTTTGCAATGTTTTGAATTCGGTTTCTGAAACATAAGGAGGATTTGAAACGATAATATCGTATTTTTCATCAAGTCCATTATTGTTGATCTCAAATATATTGAGATGTTTTAATTCTATTTTATCTGATAAATTATGCTTTGCGATATTTTTTGTTGCTGTGGTAATTGCTTTTTCCGAAATATCAATTGCTGTTATTTTTTCAACATTCAGATGTTTTGAAAGAAGTATCGGAATAATTCCGGAACCTGTCCCGATATCCATTATTTTCAAATTTTGCTGATCCGAGTACTTTTCAATAATTGTTTCAACGAGAATTTCGGTTTCTTGTCGCGGAATTAAAACATTTTCATCAACATCAAAGTCTTCACCGTAAAACTCTACGTGTCCCAAAATATATTGCAATGGTTCAAACTTTCCTCTTCTGGCAATATACTCGCGATACTGGTCTTTTTCCTTTTCGTTTAGGGGTCTGTCAAACTTGAGATAAAGATCGAGTCTTTTACATTCCAGAATATCAGCCAAAAGCATTTCAGCATTTGTTCTGGCAGATTCAATCCCCTTTTTTTCAAGGTATTCTGCTGATAAATTTATAGATTCAAGTACAGTTAACATCAATTTGTAACCAGATAAATAATAGAAGGTTCAAATATAAAAAATATTTGATTTAATCTTTATTGTTGAGTAATTGCCCTTATTTACAAAAAGCAGTTATTTTTTTCTGTCGATAACAAAATCCACCAGTTCAAGCAAAGCGGTTTTATTTTCTGAATCGTCAAAAAGTTGCAAACATTCTCTGGCTTTTTGTGCATATTCTCTTGCAATTTTATCTGCATAGTCAATTCCGCCCGAGGATTTAACCATTTCGATAATCTCTTTTACTTTTTTATTTTTGCTTCCTTTTTTAAGGTTTTTCAAAATCTCTTTACGAGTTTTTGAATCGGAGTTTTCAAGAGTATAAATTAAAGGAAGTGTGATTTTTCTGTCTTTAATATCTCCGCCGACTTCTTTTCCAAAAAGATTAAAAGAACCGATGTAATCGAGTATATCGTCTCTAATCTGAAAAGCTATTCCCAGATTTTCACCATATTCTTTCATTGCTTTCTGCTTTTCAGGATCGGAAGAACTGCTGACAGCACCTATTTCGCAGCAGGTTGACAGAAGCGAAGCTGTTTTATCGGAGATTATTTTGAAATATGTTTCTGTATCTATATCAAGTTTTTTTGATTTATAAATTTGAAGAAGCTCACCTTCCGCCATTCGCTTAACAGTGGTAGACATTATACTGAGGAAGTCGAATTCTTTGTTATCTACTGATATCGACAGCCCGCGGGAAAGAAGGTAATCACCGAAAAGGATGGAGATTTTGTTTTTCCAGACTGCATTAAGTGCGGGCAAACCTCTTCTTTTTTCAGCATCATCAACAACATCATCGTGAACAAGAGTTGCGGTGTGAAGAAGTTCAACAAGTGAAGCTCCAATATAGGTACGATCGTTTACTCCTCCGCAAAGTGCTGCGGCTTGTAAAACGAGTATTGGTCTTACTCTCTTTCCTTTTTGTTTCAAAATATAATTTGTAACAAGGTTCAGTAGTTTAACATCTGAACGGAGTGAGGTTTTAAATTTTTCGTCAAATATAACTAATTCGTCTTTAACAGGTGTTGCAATTTTCTTTAGTGAATCAGGCACTTTTCCTCTGGAATATTTTACACACAAATATACTTATTTCATACAAAACAGCAAGGGGAATTGCTAACAGAAGCTGCGCAACCGGATCTGTGCCGGGTGAAAGAAACGCTGCAAATATCATAATCACAACAATTGCGTGTTTTCTGTACTTTCGCATAAATTTTGTAGTTAGCAAACCGATACTGGACAGAAAAAAGGATAACATCGGCAGTTCAAAAATAACTGCTGCAGCCGTCATTATACTAAACACAATTGAAATATATTCTGCTATGGCAAAATTGTTTTCAATTGCTTCTGTGCCGAATTGCATTGCAAATTTAAGTGTAACAGGAAGCATTATGTAGTAAGCGAATACGAGTCCTGAAAAAAAACAAAAGGCGGAGAAAAAAACTATTCCGTTAATATATTTTTTCTCTTTTGTGGTCAGAGCCGGAGAGATAAACTTCCAGAACTGATAAAAAACATTTGGTATGCTAATAAGAAAGCCGCTGATCAGTGCAACTTCCAAATAAAGGAACAACTGACCAAACGGCTTTAAATTTTGAAGATTTATATCAACCTTTTTAGCAGGTTTTAATAAAATTCCGTCTACAAGAAAATCGATAAAAATCCAGGCGATTATTGCGCCAATTACAACACCAATAATGGAATAAAGAATGCGCCAGCGCAATTCTTCAAGATGATCAAGGAAAGACATATGGTTTTCATTCTGTTCGCCTGTATCTTCTATATATTCCATAATTCCTGGTTTTTAATATCTGATTAAGCTAATTCCGGGTATAACGGGAATTTTTTAGTTAACGCTTTAACATCATTTGCAATTGTTTCAAGAACTGCTTCGTCGTCACAGTTTTTGATTGCTTTATCCATAAAATCAACTATCTGAACCATATCTTCTTCTTTCATTCCGCGAGTAGTAACAGCAGGAGTACCAACTCTGATACCACTTGTTACAAACGGACTTCTAGTATCGAAAGGAACCATATTTTTGTTTACGGTGATGTCGGCAAGACCTAAAATTCTTTCAGCTTTTTTACCACTTAAACCTTTGTTGTTTAAGTCGATAAGCATCAAGTGGTTATCAGTTCCGCCTGAAATAATATTGTAATCAAGTTCGTTAAATCTTTTAGCCATAGCCTGAGCATTAGCTCTAACCTGCACAACGTAATCTTTGAAAGAATCTTCAAGGATTTCGCCAAATGCAACAGCTTTAGCCATAATAACGTGCATTAATGGTCCGCCCTGGATACCAGGCATTACGATACCATCAAGAATTTCTGACATAAGTTTTAATCTGTCACCTTTAAGAGTTTTAATTCCCATTGGGTTTTCTTTGTCTTTTCCCATAAGAATAATACCGCCGCGAGGGCCTCTTAAAGTTTTATGAGTTGTAGAAGTAACAACATCACAATGCTCAACAGGATTGTTTAACAAACCTTTTGCAATTAATCCTGCAGGATGAGCCATATCGCACATCAAGAAAGCACCAACTTTATCAGCTATTTCTCTGAATTTTTTGTAATCCCATTCTCTTGAATAAGCACTACCGCCTGCAATAATCATTTTAGGTTTATTTTTTACTGCAAGGTCTTCAATTATATTGTAATCAAGTAAACCTTTTTCATTCAAAGGATAACCAATTGCGTTATATAATTGACCAGAGAAGTTTACAGGTGAACCGTGAGTAAGGTGGCCACCGTGATCAAGACTTAAACCAAGAACCGTGTCACCTGGTTTTAGTAAAGCCATATAAACAGCCATATTAGCCTGAGAACCGCTATGAGGCTGTACATTTGCATATTCTGCACCATAAATTTCTTTAATTCTGTCGATAGCTAAATTTTCAGCTTCATCAACAAACTGGCATCCACCATAATATCTTTTACCCGGGTAACCTTCGGCATATTTATTAGTTAAAGTGGAACCCATTGCTTCCATAACAGCCATACTTGTGAAGTTTTCAGAAGCAATTAACTCAATACCCTCTTCCTGACGGGCAGTTTCTCTCTTGAGAATATCCAGAATTTCTTTATCTCTTTGCAAATACTGTAACATTATTTCACCAAAAATTTAAATAGATTAAATCTGTTAATTATTATTTAGCTTTAACTGTTCTTCCGATCCATCCGTAGCAAGCACCTTCTATTTTAATAGTTGCATTTGCTTTATAACCTTTAAAGAAGAAATCTTCCTGTGATGGAACCGTAGTTGCAAATGCTTTTGCTCTCTGAGCAGCAACGCTTGCATAAGGACCAGTTTTTGTACCTGCTTTTCTGTAAGTGTTAGCAGCTAATTTAAATACACATTTATCCATAAATGTTAATTTTCCGTTTCGGCTTGAGCAATCTCTTGCAGCTTCTTCATAAAGATTTGCTTCCAAATAAATTGGATAAGCCCAGTTTCCGTCTATTTTCATAGCTTTTTGCAAGTATGATCTTGCAACAGAATACTGGCCTAAATCTTTGTAAATAATTGCAATATTTACATAAGAATCTTTATTATCCGGCTGTAATTCAATAAGCTTTTTGTAAGCAACAATTGCTTCATCAGTGTTTCCTAATTTCTGCTGGGCGTTTGCAAGTTGTTTCCAGTAGTTAACAACAGTTGCAGCTTTTGTTGTAAGGAAGTTTAATGGTTCCAAAGCTTTTTCGTAATCTTTGTCACGCATACAAGTACTTGCATATCCCCAGGCTTTTTCAAGATTTTCTTTGTCAAGATCCCAGGCTTTTTTCTTGATATCTTTTAACTGCTCAATATCACCGCCGGCAAGGTTTTCAATTCTTGAAATCCAAATAGCATTATCCGGTTCTGCTTCTGATAATTTTGAGTATAATTCAAGAGCTCTTACTTTATAATCATTAACTTCGTCATCAGCTAACTGAGTATAAACTAAACCTAAAATATCTTTGTAATGAGTCGGAAATGAATCATCCAATTTGAATGCTTTTTCATACAAAGGAATAAAGTTTTCAGGATCTGCTTTGTGCCATTTCTGCAACACGTAAGCCTTTTTTAAAGTATAGTAAGCTTCTTTCTTTTTATCGAACTCGATACCTTTATCAT
Organism: Rhodothermaceae bacterium; assembly: GCA_041725875.1. Lineage (GTDB taxonomy): Bacteria > Bacteroidota > Ignavibacteria > Ignavibacteriales > Melioribacteraceae > JBGRQB01. Next base: position 47,871 of record JBGRQB010000004.1, on the reverse strand, counting down.
AAACTTTGATAATGGCATCAGCAAGTTCTTTTTTCACTTCTTCAGATACGCCTTCTTTATCATAAAGTTTAAAATGGATAGTTTCCATTTTTTTGAAAATTTTATGGCGTACAAATTTTGCAGGATCTGCGTTCATCACAACCCAGCCCGGCTCTAAAGCACTTTCGTAATTTTTGTTTTTGTAGTCTTCGTAAAACAGACTAAAATACTGCAATAATGTGTCCTGCTGTGCTGTAGCAGTAATCATGTTAGTCTTAGCGAAACTGTTTGTAACGTAAAGACCTAGCATAAGCATCAAAAAGATTAATTTAATCTTCTTCACTTTCTACTCCCAATGTATTGTTATCAATTACTATCGTTCTATTCTGATGAACCAAAGCTCACCCAGACTTAAACTAAAGTTTGCTTTATAAAACATCTCTTTCATCAATCCGGAGTTTTCAGTTCCTCTCTGTCCGACCTGCAAACCAAAATCAAATGTGCTCATCATACCAATCGGGAATGAAAAACCACCGTGTAATGAAACCTGATTAATGTTTTCACCTTTTATTTTCAAATGAGTAGCTTCATAAGAGAAACCAACTCTAAAATCCATTTTTTCCCAAGAATCAGCAAACATAGATCTTGAACCAAGAAATTCAATTCCCAATCCAACTCTGTTTGAAGCTCTCAAGTGATCAAATCTTTTCCCGCCTAATTCATAATTCTCCCAAGGAGAATATGTATAATCAGCCAGAACCCTTTTGTTTTCGTTCCACACAAAAGACAACCCGGCATCGAGTCTGATTGGAAGATCAGTCTCAATCAAAGCAGTTTTTTCCACTCCCGGAGTATTGCTGAGTTTAATTATAGATGTAGTATCAGTAGGTAGATTTTTAGTGTAGTTAAATACAAATCCTAACTTAAAATTACTAATTTTTTCAGAATTAAAAACAGAAGATAAATCGCCTGATTCCAATCCAATTGTAAAACCTGTTCCTCTATAATTATTTATTTTTTTAAAAACACTTGTAGTGTAATTATTATTATACTTGTAATCTACAGTTGAGGAATATTCAATATTGCCGGTAAAATAGTTAAATGATAAACCAATCGCCCAATCAAAAGGCAACCTGTAAGATGCGCTGATAAAAGCTTTTGAAATACCACCAGAACCAGCGTATTCTATGGCGTAACCATCATCTTTATGCCCTTCAACCACTGAGTATTGAACCGAAGTAACCGGAGTCATACCCAAAGCAAATGCAAGTCCTAAATCTCTTTCCAAAGGAATTCCAATAGTAAAGCCACTAAACTCTGTTCCTGCATAAAAAGCGCTGTTCGAATTTCCTTTGATATTCATACCGTAGGCATTTAATCCGGCTTCAAATCTTACTACTTTGAGATTACTTAAACTTGCCGGATTTACAAAGTTAACATAATCTGACTGATTAGAAGCAACTCCGATTGCTCCCAATCCTAACTGGCGTGCTGAAAAGTAATGTATTACATCACCAGCACCATAACGTGAGTATATTGATCCACCACCTTCAGCAGATAAAATGGAAGGGATCATAATAAGTAACAAAATTTTAATAATCGTTTTCATTTTACCTACTTGTTTTTTTGTGAATATTTGATTGTCAATTTAGGCTTTAACGCCGGATCTGAAACCAGGTGGTTTTTAAGAATAATTTTAGAAACATTATTATGTTCATTTAGTGCCTTTATTCTAAAACCATAACTATAATCCCTGTCAATCATCCTTTGAATAAATTGGGTAGCATCTCCTTTAAAAGAATTATTGTCTTTATCCCTTAAAAGAAGCGTAGTACCACGCCCAAAATCTAACGTATCTTTAGCAGCATTTGTATAAAAATTCAATTCAAGTGTATCTAAACTTGTTTTTCTTAAAATACTACTTTCTTCATTCACAAAAAATTCCAGTGTAGCTTTGTTAACTGCAATTTCTTGCGGAAGTTGCTCTTTGTTAAACCAATAATTAGCTCTGGAAGGAACTCCTCCCTGAACAGCCATTTCATCACTGGAATAGTTTGGTAAATTTCCATCTGCAATATTAACAGTTACTTGCGGAAAATACGTTAGAGTATCTGTCCATTCCTCCGTTTTTTTAACAATATAAGAAATTCTCATATTGTAAGTACCATCAACAAGGATTGAAGAATAAATTCTTACCACATTATTTGAAACACCCGGAGAAAATAAAGCTCCGTAATTTGCAGTACTGTCTCCGTGTTCTTCTTTAAGCCATTCAGAAATTATATCTTTATCAATATCAGCAGTAATAATTGTATCAGTTGATACAATATTACTTAAAAAATTCCCATTAACTGTATTTATTTGATCATCTTTTTTAATATCAATGTTTATCTTATCAGCTAATTCGAATGCTTCAAAATTAAAGCTGTTCATATCTTCTTTACCAACAATTATCTCGGGAATTATTTCGAGTTTTGCTGATAAGACTGAAAGTTTATTATCTTTTAGCGGGACAAGAACTGAATCTGGCAAAGTAGTATTGAATTTAACTAGAAATTTGGAATTTATATTATCAAGTTTTCCTAGCAATACTCTTCCCCGGGAACCAGTTGCAATTGTATCTGGTCCGGCAAAAACTTCGGAAGTTTGATCAACAGGTGTATCACTTGTGCTGAAATCTTTAACAACAACTACATCCTGTCCAAAATCATCTTTTAAAATATCTGTGCCCAAATCTCCGGGACTCTCAGAACAACCAATCAGCGCGGCAATAAAGAAAACTGCCCAAAATAATATTTTAATACTATTTTTCAAAAAATTCCTCCTGAATATCATCAATAATAAATGTACATACTTCCCGAAAATCGACAGCTACAAATGTTATAGATTTTCCATTATTTTGCAACTCATTTATTTCAACTTCCGAGAGTTTGGTCTTCACTAATACAGTTTTTACACCAGCATTGTTCCCGCACTCGATGTCACATTCGGAATCCCCAACAAAATAGGATTTTGATAAATCAATGTTGAAATCTTTTGCAGCCTTGAAAACTAACTCTGGAGAGGGTTTACGACAATTACATTTTTCGGGTTCGCTAAATTCCGGGTGATAGGGACAATAATAAAATTCATCAACCTCACCACCTTTAGCTTTAATTATGTCATTTATTTTTGAGTTTACATTATCAACGTCGTCAGCACTAATCAATCCTCTGGAAATACCGGATTGGTTAGAAATTACAATAATCTTAAAACCGTACTTATTTTGGAGATCTGCTATACCTTCGGGAACATAATCGTAGAGTTCTACTTTATCCGGATCTCCGAGGTAGCCAGGATCATAATTTAGTGTACCGTCTCTATCAAAAAAAATAGCCTTATTCAATTATTTTAATACCTTTTTATACAAGTCAACGTATTTTTTAGAAGATTCGAGCCAGGTAAAGTTGTCTTCCATACCTGCCTGCATAATTTGCGTCCAGCTTTCTTTATCGCCCTTATAGATGTTTAATGCTCTCTTAAGTTCCCGCAATAAATCTCTGGCTCCAAACTTTTCAAATACAAAACCGTTGCCTTCTTTTGTTTTTTCATCATATTTCAAGACCGTATCTGCCAGTCCGCCAGTGGCTCTTACAACAGGCACGGTTCCATATATAAGACTGTACATCTGATTCAGTCCGCAAGGTTCATATTTACTTGGCATAAGAAACATATCTGAACCAGCTTCAATCAAATGCGCCAGTTCATCATCAAACCCAAGATAACAGGAGAATTTTTCGGGATATTTCATAAACATTTCTTCAAAAAATCTGTGATATTTATTCTCCCCTGTTCCAAGCAGAATCATCTGAATGTCAAGTTTCATTAACTCTTCAAATACACTTTCTATTAAATTAAAGCCTTTAACATCAACCAGTTTAGAGATAATTCCCAAAATCGGAGTATCGGCTTTGTAATCGAGTCCGAATTTATCAGCAAGTGCTTTTTTATTTTCTGTTTTATCCTGAAGCGATTTCACACCATATTTTTTTGCAATAAATTTATCTTTTTCAGGATTCCATATCTGGGTATCAATTCCATTTACAATTCCGTTTACATTAATTTTTCTTTCGGAAAGAACTTTATCCAATCCCGAGTGAATGTTTTTATCATCGTGAATTTCTTTAGCGTAGGTTTCACTTACAGTAGTAATTTCATCAGAATATTTTAAAGCTGATTTAAGGAAACTGAATTTACCTTTATGTAAAACGCCGTCGTTTGAGTTTAACTCATCCGGCAATCCGGTAATATTAAAGGTGCTTTCCTTAAATTCTCCCTGAAATGCCATATTGTGAATGGTAAATACAGTTTTAACTTTTTCAAATACAGGATCTTCATTAAACATTGTTTTTAAATATGCAGGAATCAATCCGCACTGCCAGTCGTTACAGTGAATAATATCAGGAACCCAACCAAGTTTCTGAATCAACTCAAAAACTGCTTTGGCAAACAATGTATATCTTTCATCATTATCTTCAAAATCTTCTCTTGTTAACGGATCGGCATAAAGACTATGTCTTTTTGTAAAATATTCCGCATTATCTAAAAAGTAAATCTGGATTCTTGTTTTGTTACCAACAAGGAATGAAGACCGAAGAGAATATTCTACCTCTTTTTCGCCAATTTGAGTTTTAAGATCTTTTAATCTTACAACTTCGTGAATTCTAAATTTCCTCTCGTCAATAGCACCATATTTGGGACATACAATTCTAACCTGATGACCCATCTCCTGTAATTTCTGCGGCAAAGCAGAAGAAACATCAGCAATTCCGCCTGTTTTTACAAAAGGTACAACTTCCGGAGTAACAAATAGAACTTTTAATTTTTTGGCTGGAGGCATTTTTTACTTGTCCTTTAGTTAATAGTATCGTAATTTACAAAAATATTGTGAGTTTGACAAAATTCAGCACCTCCAAAATTTCATATTTCCCTTTAACAACAATGTTATTTTTCATCTTATCTGCAACAATTTTTAAAAGTATTTGATTATATTCATTACGAAAAATCAAAAGTTATTATGAGGAAAAAATGTTGAAATTACTTAAAAATCCTGCTCAAATAGTTACTGTAGATACAAAAGGGAAAAACTATAAACGAGGAAAAGATCATAATGATATAGGTGTTCTTACAGGAAAGTCTGTTGAGATAGAAGATAATAAAATCAAAGGATTTATAGATACTGAAAAGGTTGATGATTCCAAGTATGAAGAAGTAATTGATTTAACCGGAAAAATTATTTTACCCGGATTGGTTGATTGCCACACGCATACTCCCTTTGCCGGTTCTCGCGCAAATGAATTCAAAATGAAGCTTGCAGGAACCGGTTATGAAGATATTGCAAAAGCCGGTGGCGGTATTAATGCAACTGTTCAGGCAGTAAGAAAATCTTCTTTTGACGAACTTGTTGAAATTGTAAAACCCCGTGTAGATTATTTTATTTCTCTCGGAGTTACAACTATTGAAATGAAAAGTGGTTACGGACTCAGCTATTATGACGAAATTAAATTACTTCAGGTAGTTAAACATCTTAACAAAATTTATGAAATCGATATCATCCCGACGTTCTTAGGCGCGCACACATTTCCGCCTGAATATAAAAACGATCACGAGAAATATCTTAATATTTTATCTGACGAATTACTCCCTTATGTTGCCGAAAATAAACTGGCTAAATTTTGCGACGGGTTCTGTGAAACAACAGCTTTCTCCCCTGAACAGCTTGATAAAATTTTAGGCAAAGCAAGTGATCTGGGATTAAAAATAAAACTTCATTCCGAACAGTTTAATTTAATTGGCGGCTTGGATGTTGCTATCAAAAATAATGCTGTAAGTGTAGATCACTTAGAGGTTGCAGGTGAACCGGAAGTTGAAAAAATTGCTGCAACCGAAACTGTAGTGGTTCTTCTTCCCGGAGTTTCATTCTTCCTTGATTATGGCTTCGCTCCAGCCCGTAAATTAATTGACGGAAATGCAATTGTTGCTCTTTCCACAGATTACAATCCGGGTTCATCTCATATTGCAAATCTTAATTTGATTATGAGTCTGGCAGCCATAAAAATGAATATGACAATTGAAGAAACTATTTCCGCAGTAACAATTAATGCAGCTAAAGCTGTTGATATGCAAAATGAAGTCGGAAGTATAGAAATTGGGAAAAATGCAGACTTTGCAATTTTTGACACCACAGAATATGCTGATATTGTTTATCAGGTAGGTAAAAACTTAAATGTTATGACAATTAAAAATGGAAAAATAATTTATGAAGCGAACAATTAATTTTCTGTTTGTTTTATGCTTTTTCTTGTCAGCAGTTTTTGCACAATCCTCTGAGGTTCTGACGGGAATTGAAGTTCTGAAAGAAAATAATTTCCGTCAGCTGCAAGGATTAAAAATCGGATTAATCACAAACCAGACCGGTGTTGATAATTCTTTTAATTCTACAATTGATCTTTTACACAAAACAAAAAATGTTGAACTGGTTGCTTTGTTCGGCCCCGAACATGGTGTTCGTGGTGATATTGATGCCGGAAAAAAAATCAAATCTTTTACCGATCAAAAAACAGGACTCCCGGTTTATTCACTTTACGGTTCAAACAAAAAACCTTCTGCAAAGATGCTGAAAAATATCGATGCACTGGTTTATGATATTCAGGATATTGGCTGTCGCTCATACACATATATTTCAACAATGGGTCTGGCAATGGAAGCAGCAGCTGAAAACGGAATTAAGTTTTTTGTTCTCGACAGGCCAAACCCACTTGGCGGGAATCGAATTGAAGGAAACCTTCCTGAAGAAAAATATATGTCATTTATTTCCAGATACAAAATTCCTTACATTTACGGACTCACCTGCGGTGAACTGGCACTGCTGATAAATGATGAAGGCTGGCTGGAGAAAAATCTGAAATGTGATTTAAGTGTTATCAAAATGAAAAGCTGGTCACGCAATACTAATATCACAAATTATCAAAACTTGTGGATTCCTACTTCGCCTCATATTCCGCACAAAGAAACTTCCTACTACTACCCTGCTACCGGAATACTTGGTGAACTCAGGAGTCTTTTTAATATTGGAGTCGGTTACACACTTCCTTTTGAAATGATTTTATCTGAACAAATTGATGCTTTACAGCTTGCAGAAAAACTCAACAAAAAATTTAATACAAATGATGTGGTTTTTCGTCCGACTTTTGTAAAGCCATATTATTCAGGTTTTAAAGGAAAACAATTAACAGGTATTCAGATTTACATTAAAAATTTTAAGATGGAAAATCTTATGTGGATTCAGTTCTCTGTCCTGGAAGAAATATTAAAACAGCGTCCTGAGCTGACAAAAAAAATTGCTATTAATTCAAACGAAAGTAAAATGTTTGACAAAGCAATCGGGACAAACAAAATCAGAGAGTTTATAATTCAAAACAGATTTGATAAAATTAAATCTTACTTACAAAAAGATATCGAACAGTTTAGAAAACTATCTGAAAAATATTTTCTTTACTAAACCTGCGGTGCATTAATTTGTTTTACCGGCAGAGAAAATTTGAACTCACTTCCTTCACCAAGTTCACTTTCCACCCAAATTTCGCCGCCATTTTTCTCAACAAGTTCTTTGCATAAAATCAATCCAACACCTGTTCCCTTTTCTTTTCCTGTTCCAATGGTTGTATGGTGAACATCTATTCTGAATAATTTGGAAATTGTGTCGTCTGTCATACCAAGTCCGGTATCTTTCACAGACATAATCAGATTATCATTTATCTTCTGAGAAGCAATCAAAATTTCACCATTTTCTTCGGTAAACTTTATAGCGTTCGAAACCAGATTTCTGATGATGGTGTTTACCATATTTTCATCTGCATAAACACTGCCGCTGTTTTCAACTTTGTTCTGCATTTTGATATTTTTTCTTTTTGCATTCTCTTCCAGTAAATCTATTACCGATGTTGCTGCTCTGTGAACATTAAAATATTCAGGAATATATACGATCCTGCCGGTCTGAATTCTTGACCATTCAAGAAGGTTTTCCAGAAGATTGTAAACATTTTTAGATGCCTTGTTTATTGAAGAGATAAACTCCTTAATCTCCTTCTGAGTTAAAGAACTGAACTCTTCCATTAAAATTTCAGTGTAACCGAGGAGTGCAACAAACGGACTCTTCAAATCGTGAGAAATGATTGAAAAGAATTTATCTTTTTGCGCATTTAAGTCTTTTAACTTTTGTTCAGATTCTTCAATCTTCATATTGATTTCCACAAGATCAAAAGCATTCTGCTCCATTAAATCTTTACTTTCCTGCAGTTCTTCAATATATCTTTTTACTTCTTCTTCGGCTCTTTCTCTTTCGTCAATTTCTTTTAACAAATTCTCATTTGCAGCCTCAAGTTCCTGAGTTCTTTCGGCAACAATTTTTCTCAACTTTTCTTTTTGAATTTGAACATTCTTAATTCGTTGTTTATACATATAAAAGAAGAAGAAAATTCCGGTAAGAATAACAGTAATCTGAAACCAGAGAGTTGCATAAAAAGGCGGCGTTACAATTATCTTCAGCGATCTTCCTGTTTCATTCCACAATCCGTCATTATTGCTTCCTTTCACTCTAAAAAGATATTCTCCCGGATCAAGCGAAGTAAATGTAATTGATCTCTTATCTCCAATGTTTATCCACTCGTCGGTTAAGCCTTCAAGTTTGTAAGCATATTTATTATTTTCATTTCTTATGTAGTTAAGCGAAACAAATTCAAATGAAACAACAATATCTTTGTAAGAAAGTACAACTTCTTTTATTTCATTAATACTCTCTTTAAGCTGAAATTCCTTATCACCCTTTTTGAAAGAAGTAAAAGCAATTTGAGGAATTGTTGAGTTGTGTTTTATATTTTGCGGATTAAAATATGTAATTCCGTTATAACCGCCGAAGTACATTTCACCATTATCAAGTTTGCAATACGCTCCGTCGTTAAACTCATTTCCCTGGAGTCCGTCTTCTTTGTAATAATTCTGGAAACTTGCATTTTTTATGTTAAACTTGGACAGTCCAAAATTGGAACTGATCCATAAATTTCCCCAATTATCTTCAAGTATTCCATATATGCTGTTGTTGGATAATCCCTGCTCTTCCTGAAAACTGATATATTTACCTGTTTCCACGTTGAGTTTTATCAATCCGGCTCCGTATGTACCGACCCAAAAATTATTGTGAAAATCTTCATAAACAGATGTAATGATAGCCGGTGCATTTCCCTTCATACCATCTTCATCCAGATATTTGATAAATCTGTTTTTTATCGGATCATATCTGTTTAATCCGTGCCCCTTGGTTCCTATCCACAGATTATTTTTTCTGTCAACAAAAACAAGTCTGCACGAATTACTGTTAATTGAATTTCCATTATCAGGATCATGCGCAAATGAAGTAAACTTTTTTGTTTCGTAATTATATTTATTTAATCCGCCGGCAGATGCAATCCAGATGTTATCATTTTTGTCACTTGTAATTGAAAAAACAGAGTTGTGATTTAACCCGTTTTTGTGAGTATAGTTTTCAACTATTTTATCAAGTTTTTTGTTGTAGACACTTATCCCTTTATTTGTAGAAATCCAGAAAAGATTTTTGTTAAAAGGAAGTTGATAAATATCTCTGATATCATCTGACAAAAATACCGGGTAACTTTTTTTATCAATACTGCTGAATGTTCCGTTGTTTAAATCATACAGATTTACACCAGAACCATAAGTGCTGATCCAAATTTTGTTTTCAACAAGATCTTTTCTTAAACCAAAAATTCTGTTACTTTTTAATCCGTTTTTAATTTCGGGATGAGCCGTAATTGAATTAAAACTTTTATGTTTTTCAACCTTTATAATTCCGGTTCCGTCCAGCCCGATCCAGATTACGCCAGACTGATCTTCATACAAAGTGTTTATATAATTAGAAATTACTCCATCACCGGAAAATCCGGAAAATTTAAACTCTTTAAATATTCTTTTCTTTTCGCAAGAAGTTATTAATCCGTCACCAAATGTGCACAGCCAGAGACAGCCGTCCTGATCTTCGTGAATATACATTATGTTAACCTGATGCTTAACAGGCATTTCAACATACTTTATACTGTTTTTTGACGGATTAAATTTAAACAAGCCAGCTTCTGAACCAATCCAGATATTTCCCTGGCTGTCGAGATGTAAATCATTTATATATCTGTCACCCAACTCTTTTATTTTGATAATCTGATTTTCAACATTCTTTTTGTACAATCCCTTATTGGTTCCAATCCAAATTGCCCCAATATGATCTTCCAGTAAATTGTTAAGAAGAATGTTTTCAGAGTCGGGAATAAAGAATTTAAAATACTCGCTTGTCTTTTTATCAAATACAATAAGTTCATCCGAGGCTAAATAGAGTTTGCCGGAGTCACTCTCAATAATATCGTTAACGGAACTTAGTCCCGCATCAAGTGAAGTACTTTGTTTGAAACTGAAATTTTCAAAGTCGTTATGACAATAATCATATTTGCTTAATCCGCCTTCGGTTCCTATCCAGACAATCCCCTCTTTATCCTTATATATTTTTTTCACAAAAGGATTAACAAAATTGAAACTGTCATTGCCTATTCTTTTGAAATTTTTGAAGTTATGCCCGTCAAACCGACTTATCCCTTCTTCGGTTCCGAACCAAAGAAATCCATATTTATCCTGGGCAATTGTAGCAACACTGTTTTGCGAAAGACCTTCTTTATTGGAAAGAAGTTCGTACGAAAAATTCTGAGGTTTGATTTTGTGACTAGCTATCTGTAAGCTGGAAAGGAGGAGAAGAAATCCTAACGATTTTTTAATTTTGGAATGTTTAAGCATTATTCCCAGTAACTAAATTTATTTGAGAAATTTTTTACCAAGTCATCTGCATAATAACAATAATTTTGGTTAATTAAAAATTAATTTCAATATCCCCAACAGGCCATCTTGCCTTTAACTCAAGTGTATCCGGATAATAGATAAATTCTTCCGAATGTTTAAACGGAAAAACTTTTCCGTAGTCATACAATTTATTTGAATCGGAGTCTTCATATATCCACAGCAGATATTTACCGGGCACTACTTTTTCAAATGAAAATTTATTTTTTGTTATATCTAACTGGTACAAAATATTTTCTTTGGTGTGACTTAAAACTCCAACAAGATTTTTCTTGCCGGATAAAACTGTTCCAGAAGCACCGGAAAAATTAAGTCCGTCAATAACTTTTAGTTCAACAACTTTAATCGAATCACATTTATTTCCGGCTGCATCGCTAATTTTATCTATATCAAATTCTATTTCCACTGTTTCTTTGAACCGCAGTTTTTTTGTAAGCTTAACTTTAATTGCGGCATCATCAATTTTTTCATATTCAACCTGATTAATTATCTGCCCCCCTTTTTTCACTTTAATAACTTCGGAAGGATTTTCAAATGTTACAACATCATTAAACTGAAATACAACGTAAGGATTTTTATCATCAAGCTGGTTTTCTTCCAGACCGGTATTTTTGGAAACCAGACTTACTTTATTGGTATCTACTTTATTAGTTCCTATAAAACCGATAACTTCACCGCGTTTAACATTTCCATTTTTATCAAAAACTTCGTCAACTCTGAAAGTGTATTCCCCTTCATTTTCTAACGAGTCAGTAACAACAAATGAAAACTCTTCATTATTTTTACCTTTGCGGAAATAGCGGGGGTTAAACTCTATATTGTTTACTGTATCAATAATTGCAAAATTTTTAACATCAATTTTTGAACTGTCAATTGCTTCATCAAATTTTACAATTATGTGGTTCTTATCAATCATTGTAACTTCAGAAAGTCCGGGCTTTGATGTATCTTCTCTTGTCATCATAAAATTAAGATTTTTAAGAGAATCATTTTCAACAAGCTCAACATCACCAAATGTACAGCCGTACATATCTTCTTCAGTCTGATAAAGCAAATCTTTAAACTCATCTTTTATAGCATAAACTCTGTAGAACCCTTCTGCCAGTCCGAGCAGTTTAAAGGAACCATCTTCACTTACCTGAGAAACATAATCTGGTTTTGTGTTTGACGGATTTAATGTATCGGGAAAATCTTTATATGCAAAAATCATTGAACCGGAAAAATTATTACCATAAACCTTTCCGATAATTTTACCTTTGTCAATTTTATCACCGGTTGAAAATGATAAAATTTCTGCGTCAGACATTTTATTATTATTGTTAACATCTTTTACATCTGTACCAACCGAAACACTATACGTAGTGTTTTCTCTTAATCCATCGTGGAAAATGATTTCAACATTGGTGCCTGACCAATCATATTCAACTTCGCCGTCAATTGAGGGAGAGATAAAAACAGCATCTCTGAAAGAACTCTGATCTACATATTCTGAAAAGGAAAAAGCAATATAGTTTTCTGTGAAATTTGTTGTTTCATTTTCAGGATAGGTTGCAATAATTTTAGGAGCTATTTCGTCAACCGGTCCTCCCTCTGGATACCTTGGGTTGGCACAGGTAACAAGAATAACTGCCAGTAATATTGCAGCACAAAATCTATAGATCATTATCTTTTCCTTCTTCTGTTCCTTCTGTAATCGCGAACATTTTTGTTATGTTCCGATAAAGTTTTGGCAAATTTATGTCCGCCGTTTCCTGTTGCACAGAAATAGTAATAATTATGTTTTTCAGGTTCCAGAGCAGCAAGAATTGCCAATTTTCCTGGATTATTAATTGGTGATGGCGGCAATCCTTTATTTCTATAGGTATTGTATGGTGAATCTATTTCCAGATCTTTATAATAAACTTTGTTTGCTCTTCTTCTTTTTGTTCTGATAAGATATTGAACAGTCGGATCTGCCTGAAGGCGCATACCTTTTTTTAATCTGTTATGATATACACCTGCAATTGTTTTGAATTCACTTTCTATATTTGTTTCGCCATCAACAATTGACGCAAGGGTTAGCACTTCCTTCATTGTCATTCCCCTTGCCTTCATTTTATCTTTTAAAGTATCATTAAAAAACTTTTGAGTTTCTCTATAAAGCTTTCTTAAGATATCTTCTGCCGTACTTGAGTTGTTAAAATAGTATGTATCCGGCAGCAAAAATCCTTCAAGCGTAGATGAATTGATTCCGAGAGATTTAATAAATTGCTGATCTTTACTCAGCACATTAAATTCATCTTCATCTATATTCATCTCTTTGGCAAAAAGTTTTGCCAGATTGTGCTGCCAAATTCCTTCCTGAATTGTTACAAGAGTTGCCTCTTCGGGCTGACCTTTAATTATAAGATCTACTAACCCAAAATAAGAGAGTCCGTTCGGAATTTCATATCTTCCGGCCTTAATACCTGTTTCGGCATTACTCATAAGCGCAGCAGCCTTGAAAGCCAGTTTGCTGTTAATAACTTTTGTCTTATAAAGCTGATCAACAACTGAGGTAAGCGTAGCCCCTTTTTGAATAAAAAATTCTACCGGCCCAATCTGTTTATAATGGGTTGGTGTAAAAAATATGTAAAAAAACAATCCGGTTAAAGTACCCAGAGTTCCAAGAAATAATACTCTTTTTTTCAAGAATATCCGACTGATATTATTTTTACTGTTTTCTTCCACTTCCTTCATAGTCATCTAGTTCAATAAAAGTTCCCGGTTTTATAGCGGGATAAGCTTTGTAACTGTAGTCAAACATTTGTCGGGTTTCGTGTAACTTCATTCCCCGGTACGCAATCATTGCTGCGTTATCACCGCAATATGTCATATCAGGAACAACAAATGTTTTTCTATACTTTTTCGCAAGTGCGGCAAAAGCATCACGTAAATGTCCGTTAGCGGCAACTCCGCCAGCCAGACTAATAGATTTAACTTTATATTTCTTTAAAACTTTTTCCGATTTTTTAATTAGAGCTCTGATTACCGCATCTTCAAATGATGCTGCAAGATCGGGCAGATCTTCCTGCGGAATTTGTGCAGGATCATCGTAAGATTGCTGAATATGTCTTAACACTGATGTTTTTAATCCGCTAAATGAAAAATCATATTCATTTTTAGTTCTTGCAATGGGAAATAAAATTTTCTTCGGATCACCTGAATCGGCAAGTTTTTGAATTTTGGGCCCGCCCGGATAACCAAGATTCATTAATTTTGCTACCTTATCAAAAGCTTCCCCTGCTGCATCATCAATTGTAGAACCAAGTTTTACTATTTCAGTATCGCTGTTTACAAGCAACAGCAAAGTGTGTCCTCCGGAAACAACAACTCCCAAAAACGGAAACTTTGGCTTTTCCGGCATTAAAAATCCGGAAAAAAGATGTCCTTCGATATGATTTACCGGAACAAGCGGCTTTCCGAGAGAAAAGGCCAAACCTTTGGCGTAGTTGAGTCCAACAAGCACTGCACCAATCAATCCGGGTCCGGCAGTAGCTGTCACAACATCAATATCTTTAACATCAAGCTGCGCCTCTTCAAGAGCCTGTTTAACAAGAGGATTAATTATCTGAAGATGTGCCCTGCTGGAAAGCTCGGGAACAACTCCTCCATACTTTACATGAAAGTCTTGCGAAGAAATTAGATTTGATTTTAACTCACCATCACTGATTATTGCAACCGAGGTTTCATCACACGAGCTTTCTATTCCTATTACATTCATTACTGTCCGGTTAAAATACTTTTCGTTATATACCAGGCCATATTCGGATTTTCCTGTAATCTGCGAATTGAATAAGCATACCAGCTTTTTCCAAAAGGAACATAAATTCTGATTTTATGTCCATCAGCATTTATTCTATCACGCAAAGCAGGTTTTACTCCGTAAAGCATCTGGAATTCATATTTATCTTTAGCTATATTTTTTTCTTTAATCTGTTTGTAAGCTCCTTCAACAAGATAATCGTCGTGAGTTGCTATACCAACGTAATTGCCGTTATCCAGCATTATCTCAAGAGCTTCAAGGTATTTATCTCTCACTTCCTGATAACCTTTAAAGGCAATCTCTTCAGGTTCAACGTAAATACCTTTACACAATCTGTATGTAACCCCGGTAGGGTTCCATTCTTTTACATCACCAATAGTTCTTCGCAAATAAGCCTGAACAACTATACCAACATTATCATATTTTTTATGCAATTTTCCGAGAAGCTCAAAAGTAGCATCGGTATAAGGTGAATCTTCCATATCGATACGAATAAAATTATTTAACTCTTTGGCTTTTCCGCAAATTTCATCAAACAGTTCAAAACAAAGATCATTATCCAATCCCAGAGCAAGTTGTGTGGGTTTAATGGATACATTGGAATCAAGTTTCTGTTCTTCAATTGCATCAAGAATTTCGAGAATTTCATTCTTTGCAGATACGGCCTCTTCCTTATTCTGAATGGCTTCGCCGAGGATATCCATAGTTGCGCAAATTCCCATTGCGTTTAGCTTTTGGGTTTCTGCAACAGCTTCTTCAAGTTTTATTCCGGCAATATATTTTTTGGCAAAAACATAAACCACAGATTCCGGAAGTATTTTCACAAATTTTACGATAAGATTATTGATAAAATTCAAGTCGCACCTCTGCTTACTCTTTAATCACTATTTGCGGTTTGCAATTTAGGATTTGGATCAGTTTAATTCAAGTTTGAGAATTAATTAAGATTTATCCCATAGAAACCGCTTTTATTAAATTAAGTAAAAAATCTGTTTTGCTATTCAGGTCTTCTACAGACCCGTTATTATCAACTGAAAAATCAGCCGAATCTTTCTTATATTTTTCAGAAAGCTGATTATCCATTCTTCTTTCAATTTCTTCTTTTGAAACGTTATCACGTTCCATAACTCTGGCAAATCTTGTTTCATCTTCGGCAGTTACGGCAACAACATAATCAAATAAATCTTCCATTCCCGCTTCATAAATAAGTGCTGATTCCACAAAAACAAGATCATCCTGCTTTAATGTTTCTTCCATTAAAACTTCAATTTTGCTGATTGTTGCCGGATGAATTATGGTATTTATCTTTTTCACCTTTTCCGGATCGGTAAACACTTTTTCCGCCAGATATTTCACATCGGGAGCTCCGTCAGAATAAGCTTCGGCTCCAAACTCACGAATAATATTCTTTTTAATATTTTCATCTTCGGCAAGGAGTTGTTTGGCCAGATTATCGGCTTTAATAACTTTATAATTTCTTTCTTCCAGCAGTTGGCAAAACATTGATTTACCAGTACCTATACCGCCGGTTACAGCTATTTTAAGTTTTTTCATTTCAATTCCGTTTAAACAAAAGAAACCCCGGTAGTACCGGGGTTTAAAGATACAAAAAAGTTTTTATTTATTTAGCATAAGCTATTTTTCTTACTTCTCTGATTACAGTAACTTTTATCTGACCCGGATAGTCCATTTCTTCCTGAATTTTTTCAGAAATGTCGTATGCAAGCTTATCAGAAAAGTTATCGTCCACTTTATCAGGTTCAACAACAACTCTGATTTCTCTACCAGCCTGAATAGCATAAACTTTTCCAACACCTTCAAACGATTTTGCAATGCTTTCAAGGTTTTCAAGTCGTTTTACATAGCTTTCAAGAGGCTCTCTTCTTGCTCCCGGTCTGGCACCGCTAATTGCATCAGCAGCCTGAACAAGTGCAGCAATCGGATGTTCCATTTCAATATCTTCGTGGTGAGAGCCAACCGCATTTGTGATAATTGGATGAACTTTATATTTTTTACAAATATCGCGACCAAGAAGTGCATGCGGTCCTTCGATATTTTTATCAAGAGTTTTACCAATATCGTGAAGCAATCCGGCTTTTTTAGACATTGTAACATCAAAACCGAGCTCGGCAGCCATAATACCGCAAAGGTAAGAAACTTCAATACTGTGCTGTAAAAGATTCTGTCCGTAACTCGCACGGTATTTCATTCTACCAATATGTTTTATAATTTCAGGGTGAATACCATGCAGACCTAACTGCATTAAAGTGCCTTCCCCTTCAGCTACAATTTCTTCGTCAATTTCTTTTTGAACTTTTTCTACAACCTCTTCAATTCTTGCCGGATGAATTCTTCCGTCACCAATTAATCTTTCAAGAGATACGCGGGCAATTTCCCTTCTGTACTGATCAAAGGCTGATAAGATCACTGCTTCCGGAGTATCGTCAACAATTACATCAACTCCTGTTGCTGATTCAAAAGCGCGAATATTACGGCCTTCACGACCAATAATACGTCCTTTCATTTCATCATTTTGGATCTGCACAACCGAGACGGTTGTTTCAACAGAATGGTCAACTGCGGTTCTTTGAATTGCCTGTACAATAATTTTTTGTGATTCTTTTTTGGCTTCAACTTTTGCCTGATCACGAATATCTTTTATGGCCTGTACAGCATCCATTTTGGCCTGTTCAGTCATATTTTCCATCAACATTTTTTTAGCTTCTTCAGCTGTTAATGCTGCTGTTTTTTCGAGTCTGATATTTTGTTCAACAATAAGTTTATCTAACTCTTCGTTTTTTTCATCAAGAGCTTTTTCTCTTTCAACAAACTGTTTTTCAAAAGCTTTATTTTCTTTCTCTTTTTCTACTACAACTTCAAACTTTTTCTCAATACTCTCTTCTCTTGTTGCAAGTTGTTTCTCTTGATTTTGTAACTTTTGCTTTTTGGTATTTACTTCGTTATCAAATTCCTGCTTTTTTCTATACCATTCGTCCTTAACTTCCAGAAGCTTTTCACGCTTGATGTTTTTTGCTTCCTTTTCCGCATCATCGAGAATACGATCTCTCTGCTCGTTAGCACTTTGAATAGAATTTTTGCCAATTTTGGAATTTATAAACCAGCCTAAATAAAATATTGCCACCAATAAAACCAAAGCTATCGGGATCACAACCATTAAGGTCTCTCCATTAAGTTCCATATTTCCTCCATATAGCCGAATATAAAAAATCCGCCTGTCAATCGTAGCGAGAAGAACTCTTCTCCAAACAGTGCGGGAAGCCGCCCAACGCTTTTGAAGTCCACTTCGGCTCATCCGAAGATGAGCACTCCGACAAGTCGGAGCCGAGGCCTTTCATACACATCGATAGCCAACAACCCTATTTTTATGGTGTTAGTTCTACGTTTTTACGGATTGACAGAGCGGTTAAAAAAACTTTGTGCTACGATGGATTGGCAGTAATTCCCGATTCATTCAAAAGAAGCTTAATTTTCTTTATTCTATCTGTAGCTCTAATGCTAAACTCTCTGCATCTGTTTTTTTCAAGGAACAAATCGTATGCAATGTTAAGAGCAGCAATAACAGCAATAGTTTCAGTAGACTGATCTTGCAATTCTCGTTTTGTTTCTTCCATTATATCATTAACATAATTAGCTAATTCACGTCCTAATTCCTGATCCTCAACTAATAACGAGTAATCTTTATCAAATATTTTAATTTTAAGCTTTTCTTTTTCGGTCATTGAATTTTCAATCCGTCGAAAACACACATTTAAGAACTCAGATGATAGTCGATAACTTTAACGATCTCATCAATCTGTTTCCGTATTAAATCTCTATCTTTAGCTGCTAAAACAGCTTCTCTATCAAAACCTGACTGATCTTTTGAACCGGATAATTTATTTTCCGCCTCTTCAAGTTTCAGTTTGAGAACATCGTTCTCTTTTTTTAACCTTTCTTTTTCCGTTATTAATTCTGAATATTGATCGGATAATTCTTGATTTTTTTGAATTAAAGCACAAATTTGTTTCTCTAATGAATCAAATTCTTTCATAAAGAGATCATATTTTGACTTTTCACTCAAGTTTATCCTCTTAATTCAGCATTAAATTTAGATTTAACTTTTTCAATAATATTCCAAAAATCTTTATCTACTTCTTCATCAGTAAGTGTTTTGTTATAATCGAAATACTCTAACTGATATGCAAGACTTTTTTTATCTTTTCCAAGATTATCACTTTCGAAAATATCAAAAAGTTTTACATCTTTAAGAAGTTTTGAACTGTTATTTCTGATAAATTTCTCAATTTCGCTGCTTTTAACGGTTTTATCAACCACAACACCAAAATCTCTGAGCATTTTCGGATATTTCAACAATTCATCAAATCTTTTTGCTTTTGCTCTAATTCCTTTTAATAAAGTTAAATTAAAGTCGAAAACAAAAACATCTTCCGTAATTTCAAATTGTTTAAGAACTTCTTTTTTCAGCTTTCCGCCAAATCCGACTCTCTGCTTTTTGAAGGATTTGGTAAAAGTATAATCAAAAAGCAAGTCGCCTTCCTGATTATATGAATCTGTTAAAACATTGTCAAGACATTTTTTTGAAAGATACTCATTCACATATCCTTTAAGATAATAGAAATCGTACTTCTCTTCCTTAGCATACCACGATTTTTCGGCTGCTTTTCCTGACAAAACAATTAAAAGATTTTCTGTTTCTGTAAAATCTTCAAAACTATCTATTTTTTCGTTGATGCGGTTGAATGTGTGTCCAACTTCAAACAACTTTAAATTATTTTCTTTTACTTTTAGGTTTTTGGCAATTGTAAATAATGCTCCAGGTAAAAGTGATGGTCTTAAATGAGACATTTCCTGAGTCTGTGGATTCATCACATTTACAGAGTTACCAAACTGCTGTGCAACTTTTTCGCTCAGAAGTGAGTTTGTAATAATTTCATAAAAGCCTAATCCTGAAAGAATTTCTCTTGTATCATTTACAAAAGCTGATTCATCAACTTTTTTATCAAGTGTTGTATTTACTCTTGAAACTGCAGGAATATTATCAAAACCATATATTCTGGCAATTTCTTCAATTACATCAATTTCTCTTTCAACATCGTGACGAATTGCCGGTACATCTACCAAAATTGTTTCTTCTGTTTCTTCTAAAATTTCAAATCCAAGCTTAAGAAGAATTTTCTTCATTTCGGAGTTTGCAATTTCATAACCTAAAACTTTTTTAACTCGTGAAAATCTGAGTTTAACTTTTTTATGTTCAATTTTTTCAGGATATTCATCAATTTCGCCCTGAGCAACTTCTCCACCTGCAAGTTCTGCAATAAGCATTGCACATCTTTTGGCAGCATAAAGAGTCATTTCAACATCACAGCCGCGTTCAAATCTGTATGAAGCATCTGTCTGCAAAGCCATTTTTTTAGATGTTTTTCTAACTGTTGAAGGATTAAAATAGGCACTTTCTATAAGAATATTAGTTGTTTCATCTGAAACTTCTGAATTTTCGCCGCCCATAACACCGGCAACAGCAACTGATTTTTCTCCGTCACAAATCATTAAATCAGTTGTTTTTAATTCTCTTTCTTTTGAATCAAGAGTAGTAAATTTTTCGCCGTCAGCAGCTGTTTTTACAACAATTTTTTGTCCGGCTAATTTATCAAGATCAAATGCGTGAAGAGGCTGACCGGTTTCGTGCATAACGTAATTTGTTATATCAACCACATTATTTATTGGTCGCAAATCAATTGCCTGCAGACGCTGTTTAAGCCATTCAGGAGATTCTTTAATTGTTATATTTTTAACAACTTTGCCAATGTAACGAGGACAAAGTTCAGGATTCTTCAATTCAACTGAAGCAAGATCTGATGATTTTTCAGAAATTTCTTCAAGTTTTATTTCAGGAACAACAAGTTCTTTATCAAAAAGTGCTGCAAGATCTCTGGCAACGCCGATATGACTAAGCGCATCAGTTCTGTTTGGAGTGATTGCAATATCAAAAATAACATCGTTTTTACCAAACACATCTGCAATAGGAGTTCCTTCTTTCAGATTTTCATCCAAAACCATAATGCCGTCGTGGTTATCACTAAGTTCAAGTTCCTGCTCTGAACAAATCATACCAAAAGATTCTTCACCGCGAATTTTTGCTTTTTTAATCTGAAACTCGCCATTTGGTACAATTGCACCAACTTTTGCAAATACAATTTTTTGTCCGGCATCAACATTTGGTGCACCGCAAACAACCTTATGATCAATTTCGCCGTCGGAAACAACACAAAGTGCGAGTTTATCTGCATTTGGATGTTTTCCTTTTTCTTTAACATATCCGACAACAAATTTGTCGAACTTTCCGGCTTCATCTATAATTTCTTCTACTTCCAGACCGGAAGTAGTTAACTTTTCTTCTATTTCTTCGACTGAAACGCCGTTAAGATCTATATATGTTTTTAACCAGTTTAGTGAGACTTTCAAGGTATCTTCTCCAATTAAAATTGCTTGAGGAATCGTTTGTCATTATCAAATAAAATTCTGATATCATTTATACCATATTTGAACATAGCTGTTCTCTCAACACCCATTCCAAAGGCGTAACCTGTATATTTTTCAGAATCAATTCCAACATTCTCCAAAACGTTCGGGTCAACCATTCCGCAACCCAAAACTTCGAGCCAGCGTGCTTTTCCGTTTGATGGTTCCCACCAGATATCAACTTCTGCGCTGGGTTCGGTAAACGGGAAGAAACTTGGACGAAAACGGAATTTCACTTTTTCGCCGTAGAATTGTTTGATAAACGCAACCAGTGTACCTTTAAGCTCGGCAAAGGTTACATCTGTATCAACATAAAGTCCCTCCAACTGGTGGAACAGACAATAGCTTTTGTAACTTACAGCTTCGTTTCTGTAAACTTTACCCGGCATAATTGCACGTATAGGTGGTTTTGTTTTCTGCATTAATCTGACCTGTACAGGAGAAGTATGGGTTCTCATTACAAAATCAGGTGTAACAAAAAATGTATCCTGCATATCTCTGGCAGGATGATCTGCCGGAAAATTGAGTTTTTCAAAATTGTTTTCGTCAGATTCTAACTCAGGCCCTTCATAAGTGGAAAAACCAAGTGTCTGAAATATTGATTTCATTTCATCAAGAGTTTGAGTTAAAATATGTTTTGAACCAAGTTCGAAAGTTTTACCCGGTAAGGTTAAGTCTAAATTATTTGCAGAGGATTTTTGTCCGCCGCCCAGATTTGATTTTGTTTCATCAAATTTTTTCTGGCAGGTATTTTTTACAATGTTAAGTTCTTTACCTACAAGAGGCTTTTCTTCTTTAGAAAGATCGCGTAATTTATCGGAAAAGTCCTTAAAAACACCTTTTTTGCCAAAGTATTTTATTCTTAAATCTTCCAGTTGTTTTGCATCTGAAACATTTTGAAGGTCTGTATTAAAGTTTTCGGTGGTTTGTTTTAATTGATCTAACATACCCATTTCTCTTTGTGCATAAGGTAGATTATTTAAAGTTATACCCTTCACTGAATCTACTTGATAAAAATAAATCCAAGAAGGGTATTAAAATTAATTCATTACAAAGTTTACTATATCAGTAAAAGCTTTAGGATTTTCAGTAGCTAAGTTTGCAAGAACTTTTCTGTTAATATTCACGCCTTTAACATTCAATGCATGAATTAATTTAGAATATGTTGTGCCGTTTAATCTGGCAGCAGCGTTAATTCTAACAATCCATAATTGTCTGAATGTTCTCTTTTTAGTCTTACGATCTTTGTAAGCGTGTAAAAGTCCTTTTTCAATGTGGTGTTTAGCAACGGTATAAACCTTGCTTCGGGCACCCCAATATCCCTTAGCCAACTTCATTATTTTTTTACGTCTGCGATGTGACGCAACTTTGTTCTTAGAACGTGGCATATTGCGTTTCCTTAAAATTAATTATTACTGAATCATTACTTTAACTCTTTTCGAGTCAGATTTTGCTACTAAAGTAGCTTTTCTAAGATTTCTCTTAGTTTTTGTTGACTTTTTAGTCAAGATGTGTGCCTTGAAAGCTTTGTTTCTTTTAATTTTCCCTGTTGAGGTCAATTTAAAAGTCTTAGCCGCTCCACGGTTACTTTTCATTTTTGGCATAACTACCTATCCTAAATTATTTTTTCTTTTTGATTTTTGTCGGACTCATAATAGTTGACATTGCGCGACCTTCAAACTTAATTTCCTGCTCTGTTTTCGCATATTCCTCAAGCTTTTCAACAAATCGTTCTAATAGTGCTCTACCATGATCCTTATATGCTAACTCTCTTCCTTTGAAGATAACGGCAATTTTAACCTTGTTACCATTCTCTAGAAAATTAATTGCATGCTTTACTTTAAACTCTATATCGTGTGTATCAGTATTAGGGTGCAATCTGATTTCTTTTAATACTGTTACACTTTGTTTTTTCTTTTGAAGTTTTTCTTTTCGTTTTTGTTCATAAATGAATTTACCAAAGTCTACAATTTTGCAAACCGGAGGTTTCGCATTTGGCGCAATCTCAATTAAATCCAGATCTTTCTCTTCAGCTCTGGCTAAAGCCTGCTTAATTGGTAGTATACCTAATTGTTCGCCATCACTATCAATAACTCTCACTTCACTGGCAGTGATCTTATGGTTTATGCGAATAGCATCATCATTCTTCTTTGCGATGAAAACCTCCTAAAATTATTATCAAATTGTTTTATTATGTATTTCGTCTTTAATTTTACTGATAAATTCTTCAATTCCGAAACTTCCCTGATCGCCTTTTTTATGCTGACGAACGGAAACACCGTTGGCTTCAACTTCTTTATCACCAACAATAACCATATAAGGTACTTTGTGTACTTCCCAGTCTCTGATTTTATAACCGATTTTTTCGTTACGTTTATCAACCTCAGCACGAATACCGGCTTTTTTAAGTTGCTTTAATACTTCTTCAGCGTAATCCATATGACCCTGTTGCGAAACAGGAATAACTGCAACCTGAACAGGAGCAAGCCATACCGGGAAAGCACCGCCAAAATGTTCAATTAAAACACCAAAAAATCTTTCCAAAGAACCTAGTAATGCTCTGTGAACCATAAAAGGTCTGTGCGTCTGGCCGTCATCGCCAACATATTCCATTTCAAATCTTTCAGGAAGATTAAAATCGAACTGGATGGTACTCATTTGCCATTCACGTTTCAGAGCATCTTTAATTTTGATATCGATTTTAGGACCGTAAAACGCACCGCCGCCTTCATCGATTTCATATTTCAATCCTTCTCTATTTAAAGCGTTTACTAAAGAATCAGTTGCTTTTTCCCAAAGATGATCTTCGCCAACAGCTTTTTCCGGTTTTGTAGAAACATAAAATTTAAGGTCTTCAAAACCAAAGGATTTCCAAATATATAAAGAAAATCTTAGAACTTCTACTATTTCGTCTTCAATTTGTTCATGTGTACAGAATATATGTGCATCATCCTGAGTAAATCCTCTTACACGAAGAAGACCGTGAAGAACACCACTTTTTTCAAATCTGTACACTGTTCCCAATTCAGCCCATCTTAATGGCAAATCTCTGTAAGATCTTAATTGAGATTTGTACACATTAATGTGGAACGGACAGTTCATCGGTTTTGCGTAATAATCCTGTTCGTCAATCTGCATTGGAGCAAACATTCCGTCTTTGTAATGACTTAAATGTCCGCTAGTTTCCCACAATTTCGATTTCCCGATATGCGGAGTATATAATATATCATAACCATTCTGGAAGTGTGCTTCTCTCCAGAAAGTTTCAACTTCGTTTCTGATTCTGGATCCTTTTGGATGCCAGTAAACTAATCCAGCGCCGGAATCTTCCTGCAGACTAAAAAGATCTAATTCTTTACCAAGTTTTCTGTGATCTCTTTTTTTAGCTTCTTCAATTAAATGAAGGTGCTCGTCAAGCTGCTTCTTTTTAGGGAATGTTACACCGTAAATTCTCTGAAGCTGTTTGTTCTTTTCATCACCTCTCCAGTAAGAACCGGAAACATTGGTAAGTTTAACAGCTTTAATTAAACCGGCAGATGGTAAATGTGGTCCGCGACAAAGATCGGTGAAGTCACCTTCTTCGTACAGACTGATCTGAGCATCCGGCTCAATTACATCTGCAAGAAGTTCAAGTTTATATTCATCACTTTTTTCAGTGAAAAATTTAACCGCTTCTTCTTTTGTAAGTTCTTTTCTGCAGAATGGTTTGTTTTCCTGAGCAAGCTCAAGCATTTTCTTTTCAATCTTTACAAGATGTTCGTCAGTAAGCTGAGTTTTAATGTCGATATCATAATAGAAACCGGTTTCAATTGCAGGACCCACACCAAATTTGGCTTCAGGGAATAGTTCTTGAACAGCGTGTGCCATTAAATGTGCTGACGAATGCCAGTAAACTTCGCGTCCACCTTCATCATCAAATTTAAGAATGGCTACTTCGGAATTTTCATTAATTGGTCGGTTTAAATCAACAACATTACCATTTACTTTTGCAGCAACGGCAAACTGAGCTAATTTTTTAGAAATGGATTCAGCAATAGAATAAGAAGTTATACCACACTCAAATTCTTTTACAGAACCGTCAGGGAATGTAATTTTTATGTTTTCCATAGCGCTATAGTCTTGTGTTAAAAAAAAAAACGGAGCTAACTCCGAATTTTGTGGGCTCTAGGGGATTCGAACCTCTGACCTTCTGCACGTCAAGCAGACACTCTAACCAGCTGAGCTAAGAGCCCTAGCAACCTCAAAAAGAGAGATTGACGCCAGAAGTTGGTACCGAGGGCCGGACTCGAACCGGCACGGGATAAAATCCCACTGGATTTTAAGTCCAGTGCGTCTACCAATTCCGCCACCCCGGCGTCAATCATTAAATAACTCAATCATTAATTTTGAGATCCAAAATATAGAGCTTTAACACATATGATGCAAGTATAAATTAAAATTATTTTTAAATATTTTTATCAATAGCTTAAAACAGTTCATAATGGCAATATTTTGAGTTTGAAGTTATGGAGAAAAATTCCTCAAGTTCATATAGTTCATACTTTTCAATTAATCAGGGGTTGCAAAATTTATCATTTACCTTACAAGTAGTTTCAGTAATAAGTCTGTTCTAAATTTTCTCTTTTACCTCTACCATTGTATATTACTCTATGTCTTAATCAAAAACATCCATTATTTTTTCAATGTTAACATTAACTTTTAATCTGTTCTCTATATTCATAATTCTATTTTCCGATAATTGAATTACACGAAAAGAGGTGCACATGGAGAAGATAAAAACGTTTGATTTTATTACTACTTTTCTGGAAATGGAAAAAGATGAAGCTTTGGAGTTTATACGGGAACATAATCATCAGGACGGACTTTTACTTGCTATCGAACGCAGGTTAATTGCATTTGGAAAAACACAGAAAATACCTGAAATAATTCACTTATACCAAAATTCCACTATTCAAAAAGAACTTAAATTGATGAACGAACATTATCTGCAAAATTAGTTCCTAATCTGCCGGAATATTCTTTAAACTGTTCTTAACTTATTTTATGTTTATGCAGTTAAGAACAATAATTTATTTTGAGATTTATGAATTCCGGATGTTCAGAAAATAAAGTTTTTTATACTCATTGTCCGTACAATTGCTGGCCCATTAACTGCGGCGTAAAGGTAATTAAAAACAACGATAAAATTGTTGAGTTTACCGGCAACGAATTTCACGATGCCAGTCGGGGAATGTTATGTGTTAAAGGACAAAGCTGCAAAGAGATCCATTTTAACAAACACCGGATAACCACTCCCCTTAAGCGTAAAGGTGAGCGCGGCGAGGATAAATGGGAAGAAATTTCCTGGGATGAAGCTGTAGATTTAATCTCCGTTCAGCTAAATAAAAATATCCGTAATAATCATCCTGAGGCAAACGCACTTTATCATAGTCACGGAAATATTGTACAGCGTGCCAACTGGAAAATACTTACTCCGCGATTTGCAAATCTGGCAGATATGACTTTGTGGGATGGCAATTTCCCCTGCTGGTACGACGTTGGTGTTGCACAGGAATTAACAGGTTATTGGGGTCTGCACGACACATCCGAAATGGGAGAAAATTCTGCTGCTCTGGTTAACTGGGCGCAAGATCCCTGCGCTTCTATGTGTAATATGACTCCCTACATAATTCAGCTGAAAGAACGGGGCGGATTTATTGCAACAATCGATCCGAGAGTTACACAGACAGCCGCAATTAGTGATCTTCATATTCGTCCGAGAATAGGAAGCGATGTTATTCTGGCTAACGCCATTGCAAATGTTCTTATCCAAAATAACCTTGCAGATAAATCATTTATTGAAAATCATTCTTACGGCTTTGATCATTTTGCAGAATCGATTAAAAATATCACTCCGGAACTGGCAATAAAGGAATGTGAAATTTCCCGCAAAGATTTTGATACTATTGCTGATCTGTATGCCAACACAAAACCTCTTTGTCTGAACCTCACCAGAGGTGCGCTTGGCAAACACTGGAATGGTGTTAATATGGTAAGATCTGTTCTTAACCTCACTGCCCTTTCAGGCAACATCGGTATTAAAGGTGGCGGCTGTATCTGGGGTGAATCAATTGAATATAATCAGAAACTTGATGCTTCTTCCGAAAGAAGAAAAGATATACATTTTCCTGAAAATAACTTTAACGCTATTGACCGTGCACTTGAGGAAAAAATTGTTAACACGCTTATTATTGTCGGCGGAAATCCTCTTAGTCAGTGGCCCAACATAAATCGTTTAACCAGACAAATAAAAGATCTGGAAATGCTTGTGGTTTACGATCTCTTTCTGAACCACACTGCTCGTCAGGCAGCCGATATAGTTTTACCGGCAACTTCCTGGATTGAAGAACTCGGGTTCAGAACTTCCAACAGAAATATTTATCTGGCTGATAAAATTGCTGAACCGACCGGCTCCTGCAAAGAAGCTTCCTGGTGGATGAACAAAATTTCAAAACAAATCGGGATTGATAATTACTTCCCCTGGAACACAAAGGAAGATTGTATAAATGATTGTCTTGATTCAGATTCCTGCAAAGGAGCCACAGTTGAAAAATTGCGCAAAACTCCGCAGGGAATTCCTGCAAATATTCCTGAAGTGCCTTATTCAGATTTTAATTTTGGTTCACCCTCTGGAAAATTTGAGTTTTACAGTCAAAAAGCAGTTGAGTTAAATCTCGATCCTCTTCCGGTTCACAAAGAACCGATTGAAGGAAAAATATCCACTCCCGATCTTGCGGAAAAGTATCCTCTTAATCTGGTTTCATCCAGAAGAAATACTCATTTTCACTCATTTCATTATAGCCATAAATATATTAGTACTCTCAGACAATTAGAGCCTGAGCCTCTTCTTTTTATGCATCCCAAAGATGCAAAAGAGCGCGGGGTAAAAGATTTTTCAAAAGTGGAAATGTTTAATGATCGCGGCTGTGTGGAAATCAAAATAGAATTAACAACAGAGGTTTCGGCCGGACAAGTGAGTCTGAACGACTGCTGGCCGGAATTAAATATACTTACACCTTCAGCAACTCCTGTTGCGCCGGAGGTTACTGCTGCAACAAATATGGGCGGACAACCGGCTTATCAAAATACACTCGTTGAAATCAGGAGGATAAAATAATGGCTGAAGCAAGATTGCAGAGAGTTTTTGTTTTTGATTCTGATTTATGCATTGGATGCAACGGCTGCTCGGCAGCCTGCCAAAACATAAACAACACCACTTCGGATCTGCCCTGGAGAAAAGTACACAAACTCCCTCCCTGCGACGGAGATAACAAAACTTTCTACATTTCAATGTCGTGCAACCATTGTGAAAATCCACCCTGTATGAATGCTTGTCCGACAAACTCATACACAAAAAGAGAAAGTGACGGAGTTGTAATTCATAATTCCGAAACCTGTATGGGTTGTAAATATTGCCAGATGGCTTGTCCGTACGGAGCAATAAAATGGAACAATAATCAGGGAATTGTAAATAAATGCCACTTCTGTTTTGAGCGACTTGATAAAGATGAACAGCCGGCTTGTGTTCAGACCTGCTTTGCAGGAGCCTTGACACAGCAGATAATCAACATAGAAGAAATGGATGAAACACATTCCAAAGAAATTCCGGGAATAAAATATATGCCGGATGTAAACTACTCGATTCGTTTTATCTTAAAAGGTGAAAAATTTAAACCGGAAAGGGATGAAATATTTCCGCCTGTTGTAAACCGCAAGGAGGAACCAAATGGATAAAAAGTTTTCAGATTTGATTCCGCTTGTAATATTTACTTCATTTATGACAGTTGCCGCAGGCTTAATGTGCGGAATAACATTTATTGAACTGTTTGAACCGGAGATGGTTTTCCGTTTTTCAAATCTTCATATTATAACAGGAATCAGTGTTGCAGGATTTTCCGCTTCATTTCTGCATCTTGCAAAAAAAGTAAGAGCCGTAAGAGCTGTAACAGGAGTTAAAACTTCCTGGTTAAGCAGAGAAATAATTTTCGGAAGTGCATTTATGATTTCTCTTTTTCTCATCTACTTTAACCAATATTCAGAACTTGGTTTAAGCAATCATCTTCTGTTTCCGGTTGTAACTTTGTTTGCTTTGTTAACAGTTTTTTCAGTGGGAATGGTTTATAATCTTCCGGCACAAATTGCCTGGAAAGGTTCACTTAATTTATATTCCCCTTTTGTATCTGCGCTTCTGCTTGCAGTTACTTATTATCAGAGTCAGATCGATTCATCTTATCTACCTGTAATTATTTTGCTTTGTGCCGATTTCTATTTTTTCACAAAAAGATACAAATTACTTTTAAGTAAAAAAAATATAAGGATTTTCCATTTTCCTCATCTGGTAATTCCATCGGTAATTTATTTACAAATAAGAGGAATTATTACAATACTGCTTTTACCATTATTACTGATATTGGGATTTGTACCGTTTTATCTGGTTGGAGTTTTGGTGGTGATTGACAGAATAACATTTTATTCTTCTGCAATTCAAATTAATCCTGATTGCGGAGTAGCAAAGGTAAGAGAACAAATTTTGCGACAAGCTGAAATATAAAATCCCGGCTGAGTAGGCCGGGATTTATTACAGTATTAGAGAGTATATGCACTGCAATATTTCTATTGCAATATCATCATCTGATGCGGCAGTAATGCTAAACTGCCACTATCTACTTTTTTACCGGAAATCAATTCTTTTTTCATTCCTTTCCCGACTGAAGTTTTAACTTCTTTATCAGAAGAGTTAACAACAATAGTATATTTGCTGTTTTTATAATTTCTTGTAAATACAAGAAGAGTTCCTTTGGTTTTAACAAAATCTATGCTTCCAAGTGAAAATGCTTTATCAGATTTTCTGATTGCTATCAATTTTTTGTACCAGTCAAAAAGATTTTTATTGAATTTCACTTCACTTGTTTTTCTTTTTAATCCAAACGGATGTGCTGTTTCTGTTTCATATTTAATTTCAGGCCATACCATTGGTTTTCTGTCGTCAGGATCATCACCGCCCCACATTCCTGCTTCGTCACCATAATAAATCATTGGTGCGCCGGGCATTGTCATCTGCATTGCAAGAACAAGTCTCTGAATTTCTCTTCCTTTTGCATCTGGTGCAGCCGGATCAAATTCTTTTCTTTGCGCAGGATTAGCATTATGATCTAACCAGAAATCGGGATTCACGATTAATGAAGCAAGACGCTCGGTATCGTGACTTCCCATAAGGTTCATCATAACAGCGTGATTTTCAGGATGATAATCTCTGTAAACGTTTTTCATTGTATCGGCAAAAGCCTGAGCATCAATTTTTGTTTTTTGATCAATTACAAAATTCTTAACTGCACGTGCAAAGCGATAATTCATAACTGCATCAAAAGCATCACCCTGCAGCCACGGAGCTGCGTTAAACATTTTATTTACTTTCCAGTCTTCCCACCAAACTTCACCGGTGGTGTAAGCATTTGGATTAATTTCTTTTACCCAGGTTCTGAATTTTTTCCAGAAACCAAGTTCAACCATTTCAGCTACGTCAAGTCTCCAGCCGTCAATACCATCAGAAGGATCACCGTCATTATTCGGATCCATCCATCTTTTGATAATATCTTTTATATGAGCAGCAGGTGCATCGATAAGTCCGTTTTCATCTTCTTTAATTTCAGGAAGATCTTTAACTCCGTACCAGCCTTCGTAATCAAATTCATTTACATCGGGTGTTGCAGGATCGTCAAACTTCTTAATGTAGAACCAGTCTTTATACTCAGATTTATCCTGATTTTTAATTACATCTTTAAATGCCCAGAAAGTATTTCCAACGTGATTAAACACACCGTCAATAATAACTTTCATTCCGCGTTTGTGAGCTTCTTTAAGAAGGTTCAAAAACAATTTATCTGCAGAAGTCCATTTCCAGGTGGAAGGATCGGCAGGGTTTTCACTTTCCCATATTTTTCTGTCACCAGCCGGATCGGGACCAAAATTGTTATCAATATGATGATACATAGTTGCATCATATTTGTGAAGCGAAGGTGATTCAAACACAGGATTAAAATAAATTGCAGTAATTCCCAAATCCTGCAGATAATCTAATTTATCGATAACTCCCTGCAAGTCACCGCCATAGCGTCTCAGACCCGCATTTCTGTAGAAATCGAAATCAGTTTTTTTCTCCCAAGGTTGCTGTTTGTACCAGTCAGATTCCCAAGGATGATTCTGCCATCCTTCAGGGATAAAATAAGGCCAGCCGCCTTCCAAATCTTTTGGCTGCGGATCGTTGGATTTATCGCCGTTGGCAAATCTTTCAGGAAAAATCTGATACCACACAGCTTCTTTTGCCCACTCAGGAACACGAGGGGCACTCTTTTGCGCAAAAGCACAAAAGGAACTTAAAATCAAAGTAATAAGTAAAATCTTTTTCATATTAACCTGTTATTTATTTACAACAAATTTTGGTTTATTCATTTATAATTATTTCAGTAAAATCATTTTTCTGGTTTCAACATAAGTCCCGGCTCTAAGCTGGTAGAAATAAACTCCGCTCGAAACTTTCTGTCCGGAACTATTTGTTCCATCCCATACAACTTCGTAAGAACCTTGTTCTTTTGTTTCATTAACAAGCGTTTTAACTACCTGTCCCACAAGATTATAAACCTTGATTACAACTTTTGATTCTTCAGGAACCTGATATTTAAAAGTTGTAGAAGGATTAAACGGGTTAGGATAATTTTGTGTTAAGCCGTAAGTTTCAATTAAGTTGTCTGTGGTTTCATCAATATCAACAAGAATTCCTTTTTCAGGTGTACCAAGTTTTTTTGTTGAATAGAGGTGAAACTCTCCTGCTACCAGACTCACAGGTGTATTTACATCGGAAACATAAATACTGTCGCCACTAAAATAATCGTACCACCAGCCGGTGTTCTGGAATTGAGGAACAACTGATCCTACTTTAACATCAAAGTTCCCGATAACAGTAACTTTTAATGTATCTGTGGATAGATTTAATCTTTTTGTTGCGGCTGAGAAAGAATAGCTTATATCATTGCTGTTGAAAACATCGTGTTTGGTTTTCAGTTTTATTAACTCGGAAGTAACTTTGTAGAGACTTCTGCGATTGTTATCCTGATAATAATCCCAGCGGATTGGTTTTTCACCAACACG
Source organism: Rhodothermaceae bacterium (assembly GCA_041725875.1). Lineage (GTDB taxonomy): Bacteria > Bacteroidota > Ignavibacteria > Ignavibacteriales > Melioribacteraceae > JBGRQB01. Next base: position 15,434 of record JBGRQB010000004.1, on the reverse strand, counting down.
ACCGTTATGATTTATTGAAAAATCATAACCAAGTTCACCAAACTGCCAGAGCATTTTCGGACCCGGAAGAGTGTAGAAAAATGCTGAGACAAGCATTTGTCTGGCAATAGCAGTTTCAAGATCTTTTACATTATAGCCGTTTGAACTGTTGCCATATTGAAGATTTTTATACATCAGTCTTTCTTCGTCGTGACTCTCCATATAGGAAATCAGATTTGCTTCAGTCCAGTTTCTGTTTGAATAAAGAGTACCGGAAATGTTTGATTTTCCATTTTCATTATAACCCATTGAAGCTTCATTATAATTGTGATTCATATTACCCCAAAGAAGAATACCATAATCGGCAAGTTCTTTCTCTTCTTTGTTTTCGGCAAGATGTTCAAAAGTAACAAAAGCTTTAGAATCAACTTCCCAGATTTTATCTGCCATACGTTTTAGTAATCTGACTCTGTCAGCATCGTACAAACTTCCCCAGGAATCGGAAGAATTTGCTTTCCAGTTGTTGCCGAAACCTTTTGTAAAGTCGAAACGGAACCCATCAAATTTATATTCTGTAAGCCAGTATTTTGTAATTCTGTCAACAAGCTGCTGAGTCATTGCGCTTTCGTGATTAAAATCATATCCCCAGTGAGCATCTGTGTTTTCAAAATTATGATTAACATTAAACCATGGGTTATCAGCTGTTGGTTTGCCACTTTCGAAGTACATTTGAACAAATGGTGAAAGTCCGAACTGATGGTTAAGAACCAAATCTATTAAAACTGCAATACCTCGTTTGTGGCATTCGTCAATAAACTTTTTCAGATCGTTTTTATGTCCGTAATATTTATCAGGAGCAAAAAGGAATGAAGGATTATAACCCCAGCTTGAGTTTCCTTCAAATTCATTTACCGGCATAAGTTCAATTGCGTTAACTCCCAGTCTTTCAAGATAATCGAGAGAATCTGTAACTGCTTTGAAAGTATGTTCGGTTATAAAATCTCTGACAAGAAGTTCGTAAATAACCAGTTTTTCTTTTTCCGGTTTTACAAAATCAGTAACCTCCCAGGCATAGCCTGTCTGGTTAGTCTGAAAAACAGAAACAATTCCTTCTGTTTTATTTTCAGGATAGGCTTTTAATCCGGGATAAGTGGCTGCATCGATGTGTTTATCATTCCAGGGATCAAGAATTTTATCAGTATAAGGATCTGCAATTTTAATTTTTCCGTCAATATAATACTGGAATGCATATTCTTTACCTGCTTCGAGATTTTGAAGTGTGATCCAGTGAGTTGAGGAATCGGAAGTTACATTCATCTGGTAGTTTTCATCTGGTTCCCAGTTATTGAAATCACCAATAACATAAACAAACTTTTTATGCGGACTCGGTAAAGCCAGTGTAACTGTGGTTCCATTTACATAATTGATACCATATTCGGTGTTGGCAGGCAGAGCTGCTATATTATTAACCGCACGTACAACAATATAAGTTGAATCAGATTTATTACCGGAACTGCTGTATGCAGTTACAACTGCCTGCTGTTTTCCTGACTGATTAAACTGATGATTATATTGTAAGGTATTTGAGGTTGTGGAAGCAACTTTGTTGTTATCAATAAAAAGTACCAGCGAATCTGCGCCTGATCCGGTTGCTTCAAAAGTTACTGATTCAGCCGGTTTTACAAACTGAGGTGAATCTGGTAAAGAGAATTTCACATTAAGTTCAGCTTTGTACAGAGTAACGAAAATGTCGCCTCCGCCGGCTGCTCTTCCTGTGGGACCCTCTGATCCTTCACTTCTGAATACAAAATTAAGTTCCGTAATTTCCGTAGAAGCAGGAACATTATAAAAAGTATGCGGATTTCCGATTACAAGAGTATACAGATCGGGGTTGCTGTTACTTCTTGTAAGTTCGGGCTGATTAGCGTCGTCGCCCCAGTTTGGACCAACAACATTTTGCCACTGTTTTCCATCAATAGTTACGCCGGTATGGGCAAAAACTTTACCGGTATAACCTTTTAAACCAGCATCACCTTTTGATGCATCGAAATATAGAGTAATATTATCGTCATCAGTAGGAAATACCGGAACGGTAGTTACAACCTGTCCATACAACAGGTTGAAAAATATGATTACGGGGAATAACCATACAATTCGTAATTTCATAGAACTCTCAATATGTTTAGTGGGGTTCTCAAATATATAATTTTATAAGTTAAAACTCCAACACTCGTTGATTTAATTAATAAAATTTGCTTATCTTGAGCTAAAATTTTTAGGTTCTTTATCATTTAATTTAATTTTATAGTTTAACGTTTTAAGGAGAGAAAATGCTCGAATTTCAGAAAAAACTGTCAAATTCGTTTTATGCATTATTAAGTTTTCCTGCAACGGCAATGGGCTTTGCCCTTTCAATTCAGATAGCTGCACTCACCTGGATAATGAACACACAGTATCAGCTCGATATTCACGAGGTTGGTTTTGTGTGGGCTGCAGGTCCGCTGGCAGGTATTTTAGGTCAGCCAATTGTCGGTTTAATCAGTGATAAAGTGTGGTTTTGGGGCGGACGCCGGAGACCTTTTGTCCTGATTGGCGGAACTCTTGCAGCATTAATGCTGGTTGCTCTGCCCCACATAGATACCATTGATAACACTCTAGGTATCGGCAGCCTTATTTTTGTTGCTTTATTTGTTGCATTAACGCTTGATATGGCAATTAATATCAGTTTCAACCCCACGAGATCGATAATTGCCGATGTTACACCTGATGGTATTCCCAGAACAAAAGGTTACACCTGGATGCAGACAATTTCAGGTACTTTTGGTATGCTGGCTTACTTTATAGGGGCCGTATTTGGAAATTATTTCTTAATTTACTCCGGTGCTGTTTTAGTTCTTTTATTTTCAGTAGTACCAATGTTTTTTATTGAAGAACCAAAAGAGCTTGAACAGACAGAAGAAGAAACATCTTCTGCAACCGAAGGAAGTTCTGATGTACCTCAGTTTATAAAACTTTGCATAGCGCACGGTTTTTCGTGGTTAGGTATTCAGACAATGTTTGTCTATATAATCTTTTTTATCAAACAGAAAATGTTTGGTGTAAATGATTTTGGTGCTGATTTATCAGACGAGGTTAATAATCAAATTGGACAAATAATTTCAATTTCGTTTCTGGTTTTAAATGCAGTAGGAGCTATACTTCCTGCAACGGTTCTTGAACCGCTGGCTAAGAAAATCGGACGAGTAAAAACACATTTATCTACTATTTTTATAATGGCTTTAGGTTATTTTGGAATTGTATTTTTTGGTTCTTCAACAATTTCACTTTACGTTTTTATGGCTGTTTGCGGAATTGGATGGGCCGCGGTTGTGAGTCTGCCATTTGCAATTATGTCTGAAAAAGTAGATAAAAGCAAAATGGGATTTTTTATGGGAATGTTTAATCTTTCCGTTGTAATTCCGCAGTTAATTTCAAGTGTTGTAATTGGTTCGGTAATTTCGTCTTTTGCCAATCAGAACATAATATTTATCATAAGCGGTACTTCCCTCTTTATTTCCGGAGTATTATGGTTTATGGTTAAGGAAAACAAAAAAGTTTAAGGAGATATTTTTAAATGAATGACGTGAAGAAACAGACCCCGATTATCATATTCTTCGCATTGATTGCAGTAGCATTTATAGTAATTGGAACAGTATTATTTACCCCTTCTCAACAAAGAGATATAAAGGAAATTATTCAGCCGGTTAAACTTGTTGCCGGTCAGACAGACTCTCTAATTATAAGCGATATGTTTTATGCAGAAAATTACAATTTGGATTTTCTGGAAAATGAAAACGTAGAAATAAAATTTGATAAAGAACGCAACACCCTCTATTTTACCCCGGCCCCCGATTTTGAAGGAGCAACAATTGTAGAATTTGAATTTGGCGGCAACAGATTCAGCTTCCCTCTCTTTTCAAAAATTATTGCAAAGCAGAAGTTTGAATTTGCCCCAAAGAAAAAATATAACAAAGTAAACTTATTCGGCAGTTTTAACAGCTGGGACAGAACCAATCTGGAAATGACTGATAAAGATAATGACGGAAATTATGAAATAGAAATTCCGCTTCTTCCGGGTCAGTACCAATACAAGTTTTTCTGCGAAGGTGACGAACTGATGGATCCGAAAAACAAGGTTATAGTTCCTAATGGAATTGGCGGACACAATAACGTTGTAACGGTTCAGGAAAGATTTTCCGGTAAAGGATTTTTACATGTTGATAATCTTTTGAAACTTGGTCACGAATATAAATATATGTTCAAATACCAGCACACTGATCCGAAAGCTTTTATAAAAGATAAAGATGTAATTGCTTTTATCGATAACAAACGGGTTTATTCTGATAAAATATTTACAGGAAACAACAAAGTTGAAATAAGTGTTGATCCGGCTGATTTAATGGGAAGACATCATTTAAGAGTTGTTGTGAGTCATAAAGGACAAATATCCAATATTCAGGAACTTGTTCTTGAAAACTCCGAGCCTGTAAAAAACAATTCTGATTCCTGGTACGACGGAACGATTTACAGTCTGATGATCGACCGTTTTAACGATGGTGATGAAAAGTTAAACAATCCTGTAAAACACGATTCAATAATGCAGAAAGCAAATTATTACGGCGGAGATTTTCAGGGTGTAATTAACAAAATAAAAGATGGTTACTTCACTGACTTGGGAATTAACATTTTATGGCTTTCCCCTGTTTATGACAACCCGAATGTTGCTTTCAAAGAATTTCCTGCACCGCACAGATGGTATTCAGGTTATCACGGCTACTGGCCGATCCATCACCAGAAAGTGGAAGAAAAATTTGGTTCGATGGATAAATTCAAAGAACTGATTGATATTGCACATAAACACAACATTAAAGTATTGCTCGATTTTGTTTCAAACCACGTGCATCAGGATCATCCGTTTTTCAAAAAAGATCGCAACTGGTTTGGTAAGCTTGAACTTCCTGACGGCAGATTAAATCTCCGCTTCTGGGATGAATTCAGATTAACAACCTGGTTTGAGCCTTATCTTCCTTCGTTTGATTATCAGAACTCACCTGAGGCGCTTAAAGCTATGACTGACAACGCAATCTGGTGGTTAAATGAAACAGGCGCAGATGGTTTCAGACACGATGCTGTAAAACACGTGCCAAATGTTTTCTGGCGTGAATTAACTAAAAAATTGAAGAAGGAAATTGAGCGTCCGAAAAACCGTGAAGTTTATCAGATTGGTGAAACTTTCGGCAGCTACGATCTTGTTGGCTCTTATGTAAATAATGGTCAGCTTAGTTCGCAGTTCAACTTCGAACTTTACAATGTTGCACAATCTGTGTTTATAAATCCTGAGAGATCTTTTGAAGATCTTTCATTTGAAATGAATAAAACTCTTGAAGTTTTTGGTCCGCTGCACTTAATGGGCAATATTATGGATAGTCACGATAAGAGTCGCTATATGGCTTTTGCCGACGGCGATTTGAATTTGAGTCAGTGGAATGCAGTTGAAATAGGATGGAATAATCCTCCAAAAGTTGATCACGCAACGAGCTACAAAAAAGCATTGTTATATTATTCTTATATGTTCACAATTCCGGGTCTGCCGGTAGTTTATTACGGAAGTGAATTCGGAATGACAGGCGCATCTGATCCTGACAACAGAAGAATGATGAGATTTGGTGAGAACCTTTCTGAAAATGAAAAAGCGATGTTAAAAGAGGTACAGAAGATTTCTAAAATCAGAAATGGACATACTGCATTGCGTCACGGAGATTTTTATACGCTTAAAGCTGATAAAAATATATTTGCTTATTCACGTTCCGATTTAAGAGAAAGAATTATTGTTGTGATTAACAAATCGAAAAAATCGCAAGAAGTTGAAATAGATTTACCGGAGTTTTATAAAGCTGAGGACTTAAAAGATTTGCTTAACGGCAAGACCTATAAAGTGGAAAATAACAAGCTGAAAATTAAAACCGATCCGCTGAGTTACCTATTTTTAGCATTATAAACATTCTCCCCGGAGATCTGCTCCGGGGAATTTTACAAACAATTAAATCCAATCTTTTTATATAAAAACCTCAATTAACTTTCGAAATAAACTCTTAAGTCTTGGTTGCTATTATCCGAATATTACTTAGTGAATTATCATTTTTAAATGCATCCTGTGTCAAAATTGGGTTCCATAAGGAGCAGTTTTCAATAAACTAGCGGACATTTATGCTAACTGAAGAAATTGAACAGCTGGAATACGACCTTTTGCTTGATACTTTGTCAAAACGGTATGGCTATGATTTTAGTAATTATGCGAAATCTTCATTAAAGCGGCAAATTAAATTATTCTTAGAGGAAACAGGCATTCCGAAAATCTCCGCAATAATTCCTGAAATAGTTTATGATGAAAGTTTTGCAAAACTTCTGGTTCAAAATTTCTCAATTCCTGTTACCGAAATGTTCAGAGATCCCGAAATATATCTGATATTCAGAAATCACATTATTCCCCGTCTTAAAAAACTTCCGTTTATTAAAATTTGGCACGCCGGGTGCGCCACAGGCGAAGAGGTATATTCGCTGGCAATTATACTCCAGGAAGAAGGTATTTATGATAAATGCCAAATTTATGCTACAGATGTTAATGAAGAGGTTCTGAACAAAGCCAACGAAGGAATTTATGAGATTTCCACTATTAAACGAAGTACGGCAAATTACAATAATTCAGGCGGCAAATATTCTTTTTCTAAATATTATCACTCAAGTTACAATTCTGCAATTATCGACAGTTCGTTAAAAAAGAATCTGACTTTTGCACGGCATAATCTTGTGACAGATGCAACCTTTGGAGAAATGAATTTAATATTGTGCAGAAATGTTATGATTTATTTTGACAAACTGCTTCAGGACAGAGTGTATGGACTGTTTGATGACAGTCTGGCGTACGGAGGATTTTTATGTTTGGGAAGCAAGGAAAATATACAATTTTCCCCTTTAGTTGATAACTACGATGAGGTAATTATAAATAGCAGAATTTATGAAAAAATTCTGAAATAAATTTCAATCAATACTAACTAATGCGAAAGGATCAGAAGGCGTTGTTATTCTCTTTCTGCAATTTTCTACGGAGAGGTAAATGAAATTCGGCAATTACAAAATAGGCACAAGATTATTTTGGGGATTTGGAGCAATAATGTTTTTTACTGTTATTCTTGGAGTTATTTCAATTATCCAGCTTGAAATAACTGCTGATAAAACTTCCAAACTCTATAATCATCCTCTAAAAGTAAGTAACAACGTAAGAGATATAAAAGCTAACATCATTGCCATTCATCGCTCAATGAAAGATGTGGCTCTTGCTAAAAACCAAAGTCAAATTTTAGAATACTCAAAACTTGTTGATGAAAACGAAGAAAAAGTTTATGAGCATTTTGAAGTTGTTTTTGATCAGTTTCTCGGTGATAAAGAAGATGTGGAAAATGCTTACAAAGCATTTAAGGATTGGAAAATTATCAGGGATGAGGTTATTCAACTTAGTCTGAAAGGTGATATGCTTGCTGCTGCGGAAATAACAAAAGGCAAAGGAGCAAAGCATGTAAAACTTATGACAAAAAAAATTCAGATAATGATCGATTTTGCCAACAACAAAGCAGATACATTTCTCGAAAACGCAATGGATGCAAAAGTTCTGCATCTGATTCAGCTTGTTATTTTGATTTCGCTTATTGTTATAATTGGTACAATCATTACTATTACTTCCACCAAAAGTATCACAACTCCGTTAAGTGATATTGTGGACGGCCTTGAAGCTATTTCATCGGGTAACCTGACTAAAACTGTTTTTTCCGAAAGGGATGATGAAATTGGAATTCTGGCAAAGTCTTATCTTAGAATGCAGACAAATCTCAAACAGGTAGTGGATCACGCAAAATTTATTGCAAATGGCAACTACACAAAAATTATTGAACCAAAGTCAGACCAAGATGAACTCTCCTTTTCACTAAACAATATGACTAACTCGTTAAATGATTTGTCGAAAAAAAATTACTGGCAGACCTGGATTCAATCTGGACAAAACGGCTTGAACGAAATTATGCGAGGGGATCTTGACAGTACTGCAATGGCTAACAATATTATCACTTATCTTTCAGACTATCTGGATGCACAGATCGGAGCTTTCTATATTTTTGATGAAGATGAGGAAGTTTTAAAACTTACAGCAAGTTATGCTTTTACAATGCGTAAAAATTTAAGTGACAGTTTTAAGTTTGGCGAAGGAATTGTCGGACAGGCAGCACTTGAAAAGAAAATGATTTCACTAACAAAATTACCCGATGATTACATTCGCATTAATTCTGCACTTGGCGACTCTCCACCAAAAAATATTTTAACATTTCCAGTTATATTAAATTCTCAGGTTATAGCTGTTATTGAACTGGGAACGTTTGACGAATTTAATGAACATCAAATTGAGTTTATAGAATTATCTGCAGAAAATATTGCAGTCAACATCAACTCTGCCCTTTCCAGATCAAGACTTAATTCCCTTCTTGAGCAAACTCGTGAACAGGCAACCGCGTTCCAAAAGCAACAGCTACAGCTGCAAAATTCAAATATAGAACTCGAAGAACAAACAAACAGACTGCGTCTTTCAGAATCTGAATTAAAATCGCAGCGCGAAGAACTACAGGCAACAAATGATAAACTGGAAGAAAAAACGCTCTATCTCACAACTCAAAAAGAACAAATTCAATTTAAAAACAACGAACTCGAAGAGATAAAACAACAACTTGAACAAAAAGCAAAAGAACTTGAGGTAACAAGTAAATATAAATCTGAGTTCCTTGCCAATATGTCGCACGAACTAAGAACGCCATTAAACAGTTTGCTTATACTTTCGGAAGATCTGTCAGAAAACAAATCGAACAATCTCAGCAAAGAACAAATTGAATCGGCTGAAATAATTCATAAAAGCGGTAATGATTTATTGCAGCTCATTAATGAAATATTGGATCTTTCCAAAATTGAAGCAGGAAAAATGAAGATCAGTGTTGATAAAATTAATATCACAGATTTTATTAATCGTCTGGTAAAAGATTACTCACCATTGGTCTATGAAAAGAAATTAAATCTGGCAACAGAAATAGATGAGGATCTGCCTGAATCAATTTCTTCAGATCCGGTTAGAGTTAGTCAAGTTATGCGGAACCTGATTTCCAATGCAGTTAAATTTACTGAGAAAGGAAGTATCACTATAAAGATTCATAAACCTTCTGAGAAAACGATTTTCACAAATAATGATTTGAGTCATAACAACTCAATAGCCCTTTCAGTGGTTGATACTGGTATCGGAATTCCAAAGGAAAAACAATTAATAATCTTTGAAGCTTTTCAGCAAATTGACGGAAGTACTTCCAGAAAATATGCCGGTACCGGATTAGGATTATCAATCACACGCGAGTTAGTAAAAATTCTTGGAGGAGAAATTCATCTTGAGAGCACACAACAACAAGGCTCCGAATTTACAGTCTTTCTGCCGCTCCATCTGGTGTTACCAGATAAAACTGAATCAACCTCAAAACAAAAAACAGATTCAGTTGAAGATTCCCATGTTGAAAAATATGAAGCTGCACCTGTAATTTCAGATGATCGGGAAAATATTCTGGATAGTGACAGAATAGTTTTGGGAATTGAAGACGACTTAAACTTTGCTTCAACTTTACTCAATTTCTGCAAGGAAAGAAAATTTAAATTTATTCACGCCGGGGATGGAAAAGCAGGTTTGGATCTGGCAAAAAAATATCAGCCTGATGCAATTATTTTAGATATAAGACTCCCCGGAATAAAAGGCTGGGATGTACTTCAAAAACTTAAAGAAGAATCTTCAACCAGACATATCCCCGTTCACATAATGACTGTTGAAGAAGAAGATATTGACATATTAAAAAAAGGTGCGGTTGGTTATCTGACAAAACCAATTGAAACCAGACAACTGGATGAAGCTTTTGGAAAAATTGAAGATCTAATAAACCGTGACCTGAAAAGAATTTTAATTTTAGAGAATGATAAAGAGATCCAGAAAAATATAATAAAAATTATAGGCGGAGATGATATCAGTTACACAGCGGTTCGCAAAGGGAAAGAAGCATTGGAACTGCTTGAAGAAAATGATTACGACTGTATAACGCTTAACTTAAATCTCGATGACTGCTCCGGATATGAATTTCTGGAAAATGCCCACAAGTTGAACAACGGCAAACTCCCTCCTGTTATAATTTACACCGGACGAGAACTGACAAAAACAGAAACAGAAAAACTGGAAAAATATTCTCATTCAATTATCATAAAAGGAGTAAAATCTGAAGAACGCCTTTTAGATGAAACCGCACTATTTCTTCACAGAGTTATAGATAAACTGCCGGCTAATAAAAAAAGTATGATTTCCAAACTATATGATAAAAACGCTTCGTTTGAAAACAAAACAATATTGGTTGTTGATGATGATATGAGAAACGTTTACGCAGTTTCTAAAATTCTGGAAGGAAAAGGATTAAAAATAATAAAGGCCGCAAATGGAAAAATGGCATTCGATCTGCTTGAAACCACTCCTGAAATAGATTTGATATTAATGGATATTATGATGCCTGTTTTAGACGGCTATAAAACTATTGAAAAAATAAGAAAAATTGAAAAATATTGGAATCTTCCCATTATAGCTTTAACCGCAAAAGCAATGAAAGAGGATCGGGATAAATGCATAAATGCAGGAGCAAATGATTATCTCTCAAAACCTGTTGATGTTGAAAAGCTATTGTCACTTATAAGAGTCTGGTTGTACAAATAAGGAAAAAATATGAACCCCAAGCCCAAAATATTAATTGTTGATGACAGAGTTGAAAATCTGGTTACATTGGAAAGGATACTTGCAGATGTTGATGCGACAATAATGAAAGCAACTTCCGGAAATGACGCTCTAACAATTTTATTGCAACATGAATTTGCTCTGCTCTTAATCGATGTGGAAATGCCTGAAATGGACGGCTTTGAAACTGTGGAACTTATGCGTCAGGATAAGAAAAACAAATACCTGCCTGCTATATTTATTTCAGCTATTTATTCGGAAGATTATCATCTTATTAAAGGTGTGGAATCTGGAGCTGTTGATTTTATTACAAAACCTCTCATTCCTCAAATTCTGAAAGGTAAGGTTAAAATATTTCTGGAAATTTATGAACAGCGGAAAAAACTCCAGAGATATGCAGAAGCATTTAAACTAAACAACAGTGAATTACTGTACTCAAATAACAGATTAAAAGAATCTGAGTTAAATCTGAAAAAGTCTAACGACAACAAAGATAAAGTGTTTTCAATAATTGCTCACGATCTTAAAAACCCGTTTAACTCACTTATAGGTTATTCAGATTTGATAATGGACAAACTTGAGGATCTGTCAGAGGATGAACGACAAGTAATTTTAACCGGCATAAATAATATTGCAAAACAGACATACAACCTTCTGGAGACACTTTTAAACTGGTCCAAGGTTCAGGTCGGAAAACAAGACGCTCAGCCTGTAAACCTGAATCTACGCGAAGTGGTTAATAAAATAATTGACTTCCTATCTCCCATTGCAAGTTTCAAAGAAGTTGTTTTGCACAATAAAATATTACCATCCATAACTATTTTTGCTGATCCAAATGTTATAAGCACAATCATCAGAAATTTGGTTACCAATTCCATAAAATTTTGCAACAGCGGCGACTGGATAAACATTAACTGCGAACTCGATTTTGCCGAAATCAAAATAACAATTGAAGATTCAGGCGTGGGAATTGAACCGGAAAATCTTGAAACACTCTTTTTGGTTGATAAAGTTCATTCTGAAAGAGGAACCTGTAATGAAAAGGGTTCCGGACTCGGATTAATTTTATGCAAAGATTTAATTGAGAGAAACAACGGTTATATTTGTGCGGAAAGTGAACCTGGTAAAGGGAGTAAGTTTACCATTTCACTTCCCAAAACAAAATCATTTAAGCCAGTTTTATAGTTGTTCTTTCAGACAGGTAAAATTTCTGTACGATACAAAAGCAAGCAACGCTAAAGCTGCAGCAGTAAAAGGCCAGATAATTTCAATATCAATTTGAGTTAATATGAGACTTGCAAACAAGATCGTAAAACCTGCTGCAAATGCAATATTAAGTTTCAAATTTTGGTTTTCCTTTTTTCTAATTTTGTTTATTAGAATTCCGATTGTAAAAACCACACCGGTTCCGGTTAACCCTGTTGCAAATCCTGTCATAAAATCTTTTAATGAAGTATATTCACTTGCAAAGATTGGTGAAATACTTATTAAAACCGTCCCGATAACTAACAAAACAACGTTATTTATATTTTTCTTATTCATTATTTTCTCCTAAAAAATCATTTTTAATTTCAATTAATTCACTAATAACCGGAATATATTCTTTTTTATGTCTGAACTTTCTTATAGTCATTCCGCCGAAATAACTGATAACAATCATCATACTTCCGACAGAATGAGCAATCAATCTTAACGAAAATTCCGATTCTCTAAATACATCAAAGTAGATCAGATTAATTCCTAAAAAAAGCAGGAGTCCGAAAATCCAAAAGTATTTTTTGAATACTAATAAATGTCTCTTCAAAAACTCAACAGCTTCATCAATTAATGTAAGTGAATCATTTTCCAGATTTAGTTTACTTACTTTAAATTGATGCTGCATATAAACTGTTAAAAAGAAAACAGCTCCGGTTACAACCAGTAATAATCCGCTGATGCTGAAAAAAGACATTGGAACTCGAACAGCCAAAAACAGAATAAAGATAACCACAGCTAAAATTTTTAGTACATTAATTCTGAATTGTTTCTTTTCAAACTTTGATAATCTGGCAAGAACACCTTCCATAACAAAATCTGGATTTAAATCTGTTAACTGTTCAAGAGTTTGTGTCTGCCACATTTTTTTTACTAATTCAAATTTATCTTCCATCTTTTTCCTCAATGCAAATTCCCAATACTTCCTTAATGCGTTTAAACTTAACACCCACATAATTAATTGTTATCCCCACAATATCTGAAATTTCCTTATGGGATAAACCTTCCAGCAGGAGCGTTATAATTATTTTATCCTGTCTCTTTAATTTGCCGATACATAAATATAAAATTCGCAACAACTCCTTTTGTTCGATGTTATTATTTTTTATATCGGATTTAATTACCTTCATTTTTTCTTCGTCAATAACAGGATTCATTTCTTTTTTTCTGGAAAACCTTTTATTAAAAAGCAAAGCGCTGTTAACCGAAATTCTGTATATCCAGGTTGATACTTCAGATTCTCCTCTGAATTTTTCCAGATTATTCCAAACATTAATCATTACTTCCTGAAACAAATCATCAGCATCATTTTTGTTTTCAATCACAGAAAAACAGAGTCGGTAAATTCTGTCTTTGTTTTCGTTAAAAATTTTCTGGAAATATTTTTCTTTTTCGTTTTTGTTCATCTTAATTCTTCATTTTTTGATCGATCAAATATCAGTCTGAGTAAACTTTGTTTCAAGTAAAATTTCCGACTGATTAAAATTATTTATTAAAAACTCAGAATAGTTTTTCTTTTTATTTTCACTATAAAAAGAATGATGAACCATTTTTACAAGCGGGATAAAGATTAGATAAAAGATTAAAATTCCTTTGAGCATTGCTCCTCCAAATTAAATTTTTGTTTTCTTACTTCTTTAGAGTATGCTCAAAGGAAAATCTTACAAAAAAAATTATTTTTATTCGTTGCGAAGTGATTTTACCGGATTTGCAACTGAAGCCTTATAAGCTTGAAAGCCGACTGCCGCAAAAGCAGTAAGAAGTGCTAAAACCCCGGCAAATACAATAACAGCAGGGTTAATCGACGTTTTATATGCAAATTCGTTAAGCCAGTTTTTCATAAAAAAGTATGCCAGAGGCCAGGCTATGAGGTTTGAAATTACAACATATTTCATAAAATCTTTTGAAAGTAAAAATACTATCATATTGCTTGAAGCACCCAAAACCTTTCTGATTCCAATCTCTTTTGTTTTTTGCGTCGCAAGAAAAGATGCGAGTCCGAGTAGCCCCAGACAGGAAACAATAAGCGTTAACAGACTGAAATATGTAAATATTTCGCGCAGATTTTTCTCAGCTTTATATCTGTTTTCAAAAACTTCATCCATAAAGAAGTAGTTGAAAGGATATTTTGAATCAAATTTATGCCAGATTTGTTTAACGAATTCTACATTTTTCTCAATATTGTTAGTTGCCATTTTGATTGATACATAATTAAAATATCCTTTCTTAAAGCGTAATTTAAGAGGAAGAATATCATTTCTCAGTGATCCGTAATGAAAATCTTTCACAACTCCGAGTACTTTAAACTCCTGCACACTGTTTCCGTAAAGCTGAAAAACTTTTTTCCCAACTGCATTTCCTTTCCAGCCAAATCTTTTTGCGGCTGTTTCATTAATTAAAAGTCCATCATACAAACCGGGAGATTTTTCATTAAGGGTTTGCGGACCTTCAATGATTTTTATATCGTAAGTCTTAATAAAATCTGGTTCTATATCTGTAAAATTGATTGAAATATTTTCATCCGGTGCAGCATTTTCCCAGCTTACAATATTATAATTTCCTATTAAACTCGGGAGTCTGTTAGAAAGTGCAACATTTTTAATTTCAGGATTTGCAAGCAACTCATTTTTGAACGATTTCAAACTTTTACGAATATCTCTTCCTTTTAACCTGACAACCATCACCTGATTTGAGTTAAATCCGAGATCTTTATTTATCATATAATCAAGCTGATCGTTAATAATAAATGTGCTTGCAATAAGCGCAATTGCAATTGAAAACTGAACTATCACCAAAAGTTTTCTGAATGCCATTGCTTTGGCACCTCTGTCAATCTTTCCATTCATAATATCAACTGGTTCAAATTTCGACAAATAAAGCGCAGGATAACTTCCGGCGGTAAGAGATGTGATTATCCAAATGGCAAAAATTATAAGGAGATTATCAAGATGAAAAAGTATGCCGATAGTAAGTTTGAGTCCAGTTAACTCGTTAAACTCAGGTAGCAGTAACCCGACTAAAACAACTGCAAGCATCATTGAGAAAAAGGAAAATATAAATGATTCTCCGAGAAATTGTTTAATCAGTTCTGTTCTGTTAGCACCTGTAGATTTTCTAATTCCAATCTCTTTTATTCTGGTGAGTGACTTGGCTGTAGAGAGATTCATAAAATTGATACAGGCAATAAGAAGTATCAAAATTCCCGCGGCAATAAAAATAAGAACTATGCTGAAATTTCCTGAGTCGGATACTTTTGAGTAAAGATGAATATCTTTTAATGCTTCCAATTCAACTGTTTCATCTCCATTTGAATCCTGATAAT
>JBGRQB010000003.1:0-79456 GCA_041725875.1 Rhodothermaceae bacterium | reverse complement strand
GCTAGAAGAGATGAAAATCAGCGCTCTGTTGATTTGGAGTTTTGTTCTCCAAATATTTTTGAGATTAAGAATTTTTTATTTTCAAAAACTGAAAATATTTGTATAAAAATCTCTCCCGGATTTGATCTTACCGAAGCAGTTAGAAAATTTGCAGAACTAAAGAAAATAGTTGTGGTTTCTGTTGATGGAGAATGTAAAGAAATTTTACTTTTTCTTGAAAAAAACTTTACTGAAACTCCGGTTGTTCAATCGACTGTCCTTAGTTCAGGGAAAGAAAATTTTTCTCTGCAAAAAGTATTTTCTGCTAAATCAAACAAAGCTGTTGCTGATAAAATTTCTGAATTTATTTTTGAACCTGATTCTGCAATTATAAAAGCCGGGTTAACAAGTTTATTAGCAGATGAATTTCATCTTGAATTCATTAACGACACGGCGGATTATCTGACAGGAAATTCTCTAATTGAAAATTTTCCGGGAAGAGTTTTTTCTGTTAAAAGTTGTGAACAATTTAAACCCGACAAACTGAAAAAGTATCTGAAAGAAAACGGAATAAAAAAGGCAAATTTTTCCAAACGTCATTTCCCGCTTACAGTTGAAGAATTAAGAAAAAAAATTAAAACAAAAGAGGGAGGAAATGATTATTTTTTCTTTACAAAAAATAGAAATCAAGAATTAATTTATATACATGCAATCAAGCCAAACAACAGGTAAAAAAATGAAAAAAACAATCATTCAATTTTTATTTATTTTATTATTTGTTTCCTCTTCGTTTGCCAAACTTCTTACTAATTATAACGATCTAAAACTTTTTCTCGATGAAAAAGAAAGAATCTACGAAGAAATAACAAATCAATATGGTTTATCTACCTGGTACGTTTATTCGCAGGAAGGAAAACCTGATCTTGACACCCCAAGTGAAGAATATGCAGAGCTATTTTCAGATGAAAAACTTAATCAAGTAATTGATGAATGGTATTCAAAACTGAATGAGATTAAAGATGAAAAATTAAAAATCAGAGTTGTTATCTGGAAAAGAATTTTAACAGCCGCCAAAGTAAATTATGATGATGAGATAAGCGGTTACAGAAATCAGCTTGAAGAATGGATCAGCAACAAAAAAGATCCCGAAAGACCATCTGAAGAAAAACTTTCTGAAATGGTTTTGGATCTTATGAAAATGAGAAACGCCAAAGTTAAAGAATTGGGCTATTCCGATTACGGCGATTTTATTCTGGAGTTATCAGGACAGGGAATCAAATCATTTTATTCAATGATTGATGAAATGTTAAAAACAACTGACGCCCCGTATAACGAAATTTTAAGCAAACTTGAAAAAGAAGGAAAAGAACTCAATTTCAGGAATCTTATGCCTTACTTCAGATTTAGTTCAAGACTCAAAATTGATATACCATCTGAAAAATATCAGGAAGTTTTATCTGAAACGCTCTCAGATATTGGAATGAATTACAAACAAATGCCAATCCGATTTGTTGACAAACAAATTCCTTATGGCGGAAATTGTATTTCAGTTAATATTCCAAAAGATGTAAGAATTGTTTGTCTGCCTGCTGCCGGATTAAGAACAAGAATGCATGAGTTGGGACATGGTTTGCAGACAGTCTTTACAGAAGTCAGCTCACCAATGTTGAAAGGTTATGAATGGTGTTTGGGATCGGCAAACGGACTAGCATACTTTGAAGGTATGGCTGAGACAATTGCAAGATTTTATACAAATCCCGTGTGGTTAAAAAAACATACAAAACTTTCGGATGAAGAAATTAAAAATGCTGATATACAAGATAAATATATGAGCGCGGTTTCTCTGAGATTCAGCATTGCTAATTTTCTTGTAGAATTTGAATTGTACAAAAATCTGGATAAAGATCCGAATGAAGTACAAAATGCTGTTTATAAAAGAATATTTAAAGGTGACTTGAAAAGTCCGAGACCGGTAAACCTTGCTTCTGTTTTTTATGTAGCTTATCCCTGCTATGTTCAAAACTACTTAATTGCTGACATTATCAGCTGGCAGGTTCACAAAACACTAAAAGAAAAATTCGGAGAGAATTTTGTTCTTAAAAAAGAAACCGGTGAGTTTTTGAAAAAATATCTTTATAACGACGGTGTAACTCGTCACTGGCAAAAAAGATTATCTGATGCAACAGGCAAGAAACTTGATATAACAGGATATTTGAAATATAAAGGTTTATAAAAAGGAGGCTTTGTGCCTCCTTTCTTAGAGAGATTATGCTGTTTCTGTGAGAAGTGTTTCACTGAAATTATTTTCAAAACTTTCTATAGAAGAAATAACGCCTTCGGTTGTAAGATTTATAAGATTAAACTGAATTTTGTTTTCATCATAATTATCAATTGACGCACCTGCATTCATAAATTTTATTCCTTCGCGCATATATTCACCCATCTGATGCACATGCCCGTGTAAAACCATTTCAACATTATGATCCTTAAATAACTCCAGTAACTTTTTTTTCCCGCGCAGTTTCATAGTTGTTTTTTCAACCTTATCCCATAACGGATTTTTTTTATCCATTAAATCCTGATGGAATTTTGAAAAATGGTGATGAATTAAAACTATCCTTTTTTTCAATTCTGAAATATGATTTTGAAGAAGCATCTGTAAATCAGTGAATTGTGTTTTTGAAACTTTTCCATTAGAAGCAAATAAATTTTTAACAAGAGAATATTTTGCATTTGAATTTATGCCAATGAATAAAACTTCTTTAACAAATTTCAGATAAGGAAAAGTTTTTTTGCCGTCAGGAAAAATTGCCGAATCAAAAAGTTCACTGAATATAGAAAAGAAATCATCTATCTCATCCTGATAAACAGTTTCTTTACATTTATTTGGAAAATCAATTACATCCTCTGCTGTGATTACTCCGCCAAAAATATCATGATTCCCTATCACTATAGAGGTTTTATCTGTATGCAGAAAATCATTCTTTCTTAATAAATCTTTTAGAATAAGATAATCTTCTTTTCTTCTGCCGTGAGAAATATCGCCGGTTATTACAAGGTGATCAGTATTAGTTCTATTTAGAAATTTCAGGAGTCGTTCAAACTTAATTATGTTATTGCGTTTGAAATCTTTGTCAAAATGAAGATCTGAGATATGAACTATTTTCATAAATGTTTTCCAATTGTTTGTCCCAATATAGTATTTGTTTGTTACTACATTATAAACTGAACATTATCGAATTGTTAAGTATAACGACTTTAACAGTTTGGTAATACAAACGTAACTTTGGCGTAACACTTCTTTCAAAAAAAAACTACAAATTTCATTAGCAAAAAAAAGGTGACGTGATGAAGAAAAAAATATTGTTTATCGGTGGTTCAATAAATCAAACATCAATGATGCACAAAATTTCAAATTATCTCTCATCTTCTTATGATTGCTATTTTACTCCATTCTATACAGATGGCCTTCTGAACCTCATACGCAAAGCAGGATTGCTGGACTTTACAATTTTGGGAGGGAAGTTCAGAAAAGATACGGAAGAATATCTTTGGGCGAACAATCTGAAAATTGATTACGGCGGGAATCTTCATAATTATGATTTAGTTTTTACAGGTTCTGATTTAATCATACCTAAAAATATACGAGATAAAAAAATGATTTTGGTTCAAGAAGGAATGACTGATCCTGAAAATTTTATGTATTATCTTGTAAGATATTTAAAGTTGCCGCGCTATCTGGCAAGCACTTCTACAAATGGATTATCAGATGCTTACAGTTATTTTTGTGTGGCATCAGAAGGATACAAAAACTTCTTTATCAAAAAGGGGATAAAAGAATCAAAACTTGTTGTTACAGGTATTCCAAATTTTGATAATGCAGAACAGTTTAATAATAATGATTTCAGACTCAAAAACTACGTACTTGTTGCGACTTCTGATTCCAGAGAAACATTCAAATATGAGAATCGAAAAGCTTTTATTAAAGAAGCAATTGAAATTGCAAATGGCCGACAATTAATTTTCAAACTTCACCCTAATGAAAAAGTTGAGCGAGCTACCAAAGAAATCAACGAACTTGCTCCCGATGCAATTGTCTATTCCAATTATAATATAAATCATCTCATAGCAAATTGTTCAACACTCGTTACCAAATATTCCTCGGTTGTTTATATCGGCTTGGCATTAAAGAAAGAAGTTTATTCATACTTTAATCTTAATACATTGAAAAAATTAACACCGGTACAAAACTCAGGAAGATCGGCTGAAAAAATTGCCCGACTGGGAGAAAATTTGTTAACAAATGAGATGGGAAAATCCAACATATTTTCAGAATTGAAAAATCAAAAATGTTTCAGTTAGCAATTTTATTAAGTTCAAAAATGAGAGAGGGATAAAATGAAAATATTGATTGTTGTTCAGGCAAGAACCCAGTCAACCAGACTCCCATACAAAGTGATGATGTCTTTGTGCGGAAAACCTCTTCTGGCCAGAATTGTTGAAAGAATAGATTCTGCCAGATTTACAAACGAAATTGTAATTGCTACATCAACTGCCAGTCAGGATGATGTTATAGAAGATTTATGTCGGGCTGAAAATATTGAATGTTTCAGAGGAGATCCTTTTGATTTGCTCGACAGACATTATAAAGCAGCGATTAAATATGATGCCGATGCAATTGTGAAAATTCCTTCCGACTGTCCGTTAATTGATCCTGAAATTATTGATAAAGTAATTTCAGTTTTTATAAACAGCAATGATGAATTTGATTATGTAAGTAATTTGCATCCAGCCTCTTATCCGGATGGTAATGATGTTGAAATTATGAGTTTTGAAGCGCTGGAGAAATCCTGGTTTGAAGCGAAACTTCCATTTGAAAGAGAACACACCACCCCATACATCTGGGAAAATCGAAATAAATTTATTGTCGGAAATGTTGAATGGGAAAACAAACTTGATTATTCATCTACACATCGCTGGACAATAGATTACGAAGAAGATTACATTTTTATCAAAAAAGTATATGAAGAGTTATATCCCGAACACAAAATATTTAATATGTATCAAATCTTAAAATTACTGCAAGATAAACCATTTCTGAAAAAAATAAATCAAAAATACGTCGGACAATATTGGTACGACAACCATATCGCAGAACTTAAAAACATTAAAGAATATAAGAGAAAAAAGAAAATGGCTGTACTATGAAAGAAAAAGATATTACTGAACTTGAACAGATAAGTCTGAATGTAAGAAAAACAATTATTGAACTCACCGGGAAAGGCGGCTGCTTTATAGGTGCATCTCTTTCTTGTGTTGAACTTATTGTTTATCTCTATAAGAGATTTTTGAATCTTAATTTTGAAAAATTGAAAGATCCTGAAAGAGATTATCTTTTTTTATCAAAGGGGCATGATGTACCTGCGTTGTATGGTACTTTTGTTGAACTCGGATGGCTTGACAAGACAAGGTTAGATAGTCACGTTAAAGTTAATGACGATATCTATTGGCATCCAAATACAAATATACCGGGAATAGAATTTCACTCAGGTTCACTGGGGCATCTTCTTTCAGTTGCTACAGGTGTTGCACTTGATATAAAGATGAAAAAGAAAAACAACAAAGTAGTTGTAATTGTCGGTGACGGAGAACTAAACGAAGGTTCCAATTGGGAAGCTTTATTAGTTGCAGCTTCTTATAACTTGGATAACCTCGTTATTGTTGTTGACAGAAATAAATTTCAGGCAAATACTGAAACTGAAAAACTCATTCCGCTGGAACCACTGGAAAATAAATTTGAAGCTTTTGGATGTACTGTTGCCAGAATAGATGGCCACAGCTTTACCGAATTAAATGAAACATTTTCTCAACTCGATTTCCTTTCTGAAAAACCAAATGTTGTAATTGCTGACACAACAAGAGGCAAGGGACTTCCAAGTATTGAAGAAAAAGCTGACAGATGGTTTTGTCGTTTTACCGAAGACGAAATTAAACAGTTACTGGAAGAACTGGAAGGGGAACATTACACACAATTGCAATCAGAAACTATTATAGCCAGGTAATATATGAATTATGAAGAATTATTGATTCAGCAAGTTTTATCAGACGACAGATATATAATTTTGACAGCCGAGAACCGGGCAGCAATAAGAAATCTGCCGGGTATAATACCTGACAGGTTTATCGATACTGGTATTACAGAGCAGACATTAGTAGGAGTTTCAGCAGGGTTGGCACTTCGCGGACGTATTCCTGTTTCTCACGCTCTTGCTTCATTTTTAACAATGCGTGCATTTGAATTCATTCGTACAGATGTGGGAATTCCAAAACTGCCGGTAAAGCTTGTAGGAAGTTTTGCAGGATTTTTATCTGAAGCAAACGGACCAACACATCAGGCGGTTGAAGATATCTCTTTAATGAGAGGAATTCCAAAAATGAATGTTTTTTGTCCGGCCGATGAAGATGATATGTTAAAATGTCTTCCCAAAATTTTAGGCTGTAATAAACCATTCTACATCAGATACAATAACAGCAAGCCATTTATGGAACATCAGAATTTTGTTTTGGGAAAAGCCGAACAAATTGGAGATGGAAAAGATGTTGCAATTTTAACATACGGGGTTCTAACTGAACAGGCTGTAAAGGCAGCAGAAATTCTGCGAAACAGAGGAGTTTCGGCTCGTGTGTTAAATATGAGATGTCTCAAACCTCTTGATAAAGAAGCTGTTGATCTTGCTATTTCAGAAACATCACTTCTTGTCACAGTTGAAGATCACTTTCTCACAGGCGGTTTATTTACAATACTCTCCGAGCATATTGTGAAAAATAATCAGACGGCAAAAGTTTATCCTGTTGCATTAAAAAACAAATGGTTCAAACCTGCACTGTTTAATGATGTACTTGAATATGAAGGATTTACTGCAAGTCAGCTGGCAAATAAAATTGAAAATCACTTAATAAAAAAGAGAACAGAATATTATGTTGAATGGAGTTGCGTTTAATCAGGAGTTTCCGGTAATAGAAAAATCAAATCAGCTTTATGAAAGAACAAAAAATTTGATTCCTGCCGGAACACAAACTTTAGCAAAAGGCGTTACACAATATGTAAATGGTGTTGCTCCTAAGTTTCTTGTTACGGGAAAAGGAGCAAGAGTGTGGGATGCGGATGGTAACGAATATATAGATTTTAATATGGGAATCGGACCTGTTTCACTTGGTTATAATTATGACAGAGTTGATAATGCAATTAAACGTCAACTTGACAACGGAATTACATTTTCGTTAATGCACCCTCTGGAAGTTGAAGTTGCTGAGTTAATTAATGAAGTAATTCCAAACGCAGAAGCTGTAAGATTTAGTAAAGGGGGAGCCGATGTTACAAGTGCTGCAATAAGAGTAGCACGAGCATACACAGGTAAAGAAAAAATATTGTGCTGCGGTTATCACGGATGGCACGACTGGTATATCAGTGTAACAACCAGAAACTCGGGAATTCCGAATCAGGTTCAGGGTTTAACAAATACCTTTAATTACAACGATATCGAAGGATTGAAAAATTCCATAGATGATAATACAGCTGCGGTAATTTTAGAACCAGTTGTTTTTGAACATCCTCACGACGGATTTTTAGAAAAAGTTGCACAGATTTGTCAGGAAAAAAATGTGCCTCTCATTTTTGATGAAATGTGGACAGGCTTTAGATTATCGCTTGGCGGGGCACAAGAGTATTTTAATGTAAAAGCAGATTTAGCAGTTTTTTCAAAAGCGGTTGCAAATGGAATGCCCCTTTCCGTGATAACAGGAAAAAAGGAAATAATGAATCTTTTTGATGAGGATGTTTTTTTCTTTAACACCTTTGGCGGAGAAGCATTATCGCTTGCAGCAGCAAAAGTAACAATTCAGGAAATGAAAAATAAAAATGTTCCTTCTTATTTGAGAGAAAAAGGAAAATTAATAAAAGAAGGTTATAACGATATTGTTATGAAGTTAGGATTGGATTATACAGAATGTATCGGGATGGATTGCCGTACAATGGTAACATTCAAGGAGAGCGCTGCTGATGCTTTACTGCAGAAATCTTACGTCCAGCAGGAATTGATTCGCAAAGGAATTTTGTGGTCAGGGTTTCATAATCTCTCTTTTTCACACACAGATGAAGAGATTTTTTATTTACTGAAATCGTATGAAGAGATTTTACCAAAACTTGACAGGGCAATTAAGACAAACACTCTTGCTGAAAAAATTGAAGGAATACCTGTTCAGTCAGTGTTCAGAAAAACATCTGATTTTAATATGAAACCTGTAACGAGGTAATTGAAATGAAAGAATTTAGTCTGGAGAATAGAGTCGCTGTTGTGACAGGGGCATTGGGATTAATAGGTAAATGGCATTGCACTGCACTTGCTGAGGCCGGAGCCAATGTTGTTGTTGCTGATTTGGATGAAGAAAAATGTATAGATTTTGCCAATGAACTACCTTCCGAATCAATCGGTGTTAAAATGGATATTACTGACAAAACATCGGTTCAAAAAGTTTTTGATCAGATTATGGAAAAGTTTCAGCAAGTAGAGATACTGGTTAACAACGCAGCAGTTAACGATATGGTTGAAGATCCAAAGGCGCAGTTTGAGTTGTCCCGTTTTGAAAATTATCCTCTTCATCTGTGGCAGAAATCTATTGATGTAAATCTGACAGGAGCTTTTTTGTGCGCACAGGTTTTTGGTTCGCAAATGGCAAAACAAAAAAGAGGAAGTATCATCAATATTGCATCAACGTACGGAATTGTTGCTCCCAATCAATCTTTATATCAAAACCAAAATGGTGAGCAGTTTTATTATAAACCTCCTGCATATTCTGTTACAAAAGGAGCAGTTATTTCATTAACAAAATATCTCGCCGCTTACTGGGGAAAAGATGGAGTAAGAACAAATACATTGTCGCCCGGCGGAGTGCATAATATGCAATCGGAAGAGTTTGTAAATAATTATTCATCCCGAACTCCGTTAAATAAAATGGCTCAACCGACTGACTACAAAGGCGCTCTGGTATTTTTAGCCAGTGAAGCTTCATCTTATATGACAGGCGCAAACCTTGTTGTTGATGGCGGCTGGACTTGCTGGTAAGGAGGAAGTATGGATAAAAAGTTAAAAGAAAAAGCTGAAAAAATAAAATTTCTATTTACTGATTGTGACGGAGTTTTAACAGATACGGGAGTTTATTATTCTGACAGAGGAGAAGAGCTAAAGAAGTTTTCGATCCGTGACGGGATGGGAGTAGAACTGCTCAGAAATATGGTAAATATAGAAACCGGAATAATGAGTGGTGAAGATTTGGAGTTAATAAGAAAGCGCGCTTCAAAATTGAAACTGAAAGAAGTTCATCTTGGAATAAAAGATAAAAAAACTTTGATGACAAAAATTCTAGAAAGTAAAAATATTTCCTTTGAAGAGCTTGCCTATATAGGTGATGACATAAATGATGTTGAGGTTATGGAAGTTGCCGGGTTAACTGCTTGTCCTGCAGACGCAACTCATTATGCAAAAAACAAAGCTGATTATGTTTGTCCGAACAAAGGCGGACAAGGAGCTTTTCGTGATTTTGTTGAATTAATAATTGAAGCAAAAACAACACATAAAAGAAAGGGATAACAATGAGAAAGATTATTCAAGTTGGCGAAAAATATATCGGCGACAGTCAGTCGGTGTTTATAATTGCTGAAATAGGAATTAATCACAACGGTTCACTTGACAATGCAAAAAAAATGATTGACGGTGCCGTTTTTGCAGGATGTGATGCAGTGAAGTTTCAGAAAAGAACACCTGAACTTTGTGTTCCAAGAGATCAGTGGGAAGTTGAAAGAGGTACACCCTGGGGAAGAATGACTTATCTGGAATACAGACATAAAGTCGAGTTCGGACTTGCAGAGTATGAAGAAATTGATCGCTACTGCAGATCAAAAGGAATTATCTGGTTTGCGTCTTGCTGGGATGAAGATTCAGTCGATTTTATAGAGCAATTTGATGTCCCGTTGTATAAAGCAGCTTCAGCTTCTCTTACAGATCACTCACTTCTCAGGAAAAAAGCAGCTACCGGAAAACCGCTGATGCTATCTACCGGAATGTCGACCGAAGAAGAAATAATTTCTGCTGTTGATGTTTTACCCGGAAAAGAACTACTGGTCGCACAATCCACATCAGCGTATCCCTGTAAAGTGGAAGAATTAAATCTGAATTACATTTCAGCATTAAGAAACAAATTTTGTGATTATCCAATTGGTTATTCAGGACATGAAACCGGACTTGCTCCAACTCTTGCCGCGGTTGCAATTGGTGCATCTTTTGTTGAAAGACATTTTACTCTTGACAGAGCAATGTGGGGTTCTGATCAGGCTGCTTCTGTTGAAATAGTTGGTATGCACAGACTTGTAAGCAATATTCGTGATATTGAAAAATCTCTTGGAAACGGAATTAAAAAAGTTTATGAAAGTGAATATAAGTCAATTGAAAAACTGAGAAGGGTAAAAGTTAATGAATTTCAATAATAGTAAAGAAATACTTTTTGTTTGACCGAGGAATACATTTCAATAAATATCAGGTAAAGCAATGAACTGGTTTCTTTTAATACTGGCAAGTGTTTTGGAAATTGGATGGGTGATTAGTCTGAAATACACCGAAGGATTTACCAAAACAATTCCAATTATTTTTTATGCCTTTTTCGGATTTACAAGCGCTTACTGTTTTTCAAATGCACTAAAATCAATTCCCCTTGGAATAGCTTATTCAATCTGGATGGGAATTGCAATTATAGGAACAACAATTGCCGAATCATATATCTACGACAGACCTTTTGAATATTCGAAACTGATTTTTGTTGTTCTGATCATTGCAGGAATAATTGGATTAAAAGTTACATCAATTGAGCCTATAAATAACTGACAGGAAAAAAATGAAAGCAATAAATCTTGCGCAAATTTTTGCAGAAAAGTATCCGGGATACTGGCAAAGAAAATCAAAATTAACAAAAAAAATTATTTTGAAATTTTTAGGAAAACTGATTCACATAAATGAAGTAAATGAGTTTTTATCAAAAAGTGGTGATAAGAAGGGAATCTCTTTTATCGAAGAGATTTTTGAATATCTAAATTTTTCTTTTTCTCTTTCTGATAAAGATATTCAGAAAATTCCATCTGAAGGCAGACTCGTAATTGTTGCCAATCATCCTCTTGGCGGACTTGACGGACTCGCATTGATAAAAGCAGTTTCAAATGTTCGTTCTGATGTAAAAATCATCGGAAATGATGTTTTATCATATATTACTAATTTGAAAGAACTTATTCTTCCTTTTACAATTGAGGGGAAAAAACTTCAGAGAGAAAATATCAGAAAAATTGGTGCTTCACTTGAAAATGAAGAAGCCGTAATTATTTTCCCGGCAGCCGAAGTTTCACGAATGAAATTTTTTACAATTAAAGATAACAAATGGATGAAGGGCGCAACATTTTTTGCTGAAAAATATAATTCCCCTGTTTTACCTGTCTTTGTTGAAGCAAGAAATTCATTTATGTTTTATTTGATTTCAGGAATTAATAAATTTTTTTCACGCTTCCTTTTACCACACGAACTCTTTTCAAAACGAAACAAAACTATTAACATAAAAATTGGTGATCCTATTCCTGAAAAAGCTTTTAAAGGTTATTTGAATTCTTCAACACAGATAAAACTTCTTAAAAAACATGTTTATAAAATAGGAAAAGGGAAGACCGGTTTATTTAAAGTTGAGAAAAATATAATTCATCCTGTTGACAAAAAATTACTTAAAACTGAAATCAACCAGTCACATTACTTAGGCAGCACAAAAGATGAAAAGAAAATAATTCTTACAGATTTTGACTCTTCTCCTTCATTGATGAAAGAGATAGGAAGATTAAGAGAAATTACTTTTAGAAGTGTTGGAGAAGGAACGGGAAATAAAATCGATTTTGATATTTATGATAAATATTATAAACACCTTATTGTGTGGGATGATAAAGAACTTGAAATTGTCGGTTCTTACAGAGTCGGTTTGGGAAGTGATATTTACGAGAATCACGGAATAAAAGGTTTTTATACATCAACGCTTTTTGATTATTCCGAGAATTTCATAACAGATATAGTCCTCAATTCCTTGGAGCTTGGCAGAAGTTTTGTCCAAAAAAAATATTGGAACACCAATGCGCTGAATTATTTATGGCAGGGATTAGGTGCTTACATTGCGCAGGCTCCTGATGTAAAATATTTATTTGGAGCTGTAAGTATTAGTAATAATTACCCTGAAGAAGCCAAAAAAAGAATAGTTTATTTTTATAACAAATGGTTCGGTTCAATAAACGATCTGGCAAAATCGAAAAACAAATTTCTGATTCCTGAAAAGGATATACAAATCTTATCGGAACAATTTAATGGTAAAGATTATAAAGAAGATTTCAGGATTTTGAAAAACTCGCTTAAACCACTGGGATTTACAGTGCCTGTACTCTTTAAACATTATTCCGATTTATGTAATGATGACGGTGTAAGATTTCTTGATTTTGGCGTTGACGATACATTTGAAAATTGTATAGATGGATTAATTGTTCTTGATGTTGATAAAATTAAAGAAGAAAAAAAAGAAAGATATATTAACAGATATAAAGTAATTGAAGCCGAAATATAAAAGTTCGGCTTTTTTAATGTCTTAATGATTTCATAACACTACCCTAATAATTCCTTAATCATTTAGTAACATTCAATAATTATGTTTGTACCGGTCAAAAATACAAAAGGGAATCATCATGAAATCAGTGAAGCTTTTTTTTACAATTTTATTTTTTCTACAAGTTTTTTTGTTTGCCAGAAACGGACAAATTGTTGGTAAGGTTACTGACGAACACAAACTTTCGTTAACAGGTGCAAACATATTTATCAAAGAATTGTCAATTGGAGCAAGTACAAATAATGACGGTGAATTTAAAATTTTGAATATTCGTCCCGGAAAATATCAATTGACAATTTCTTATATCGGCTACCAACCACAAACAATGGAAATTGTTGTTGCCGAAAATATAACAACTGAAATTAGTGTAAAACTGAATTCGGGTGTTGTGGTTGGAGAAGAAGTTCTTGTTTTGGGTGACAGATTAAAAGGACAGGCAAGAGCGCTGAATATTCAAAGATCAAATGCCAATATAACAAATGTCGTATCATCAGATCAGATCGGGCGTTTCCCCGATGCTAATATTGGTGATGCATTAAAAAGAATTCCTTCAATTACAGTTAACTACGATCAGGGTGAAGCCAGATTTGCAAACATTCGCGGAACTGAACCAAGATTAAACTCAATCACAATTAACGGAGAGAGAATTCCTTCTGCAGAAGGTGAAGTAAGAGCTGTTCAGCTCGATCTGATTCCTTCTGATGTAATTGAAACAATAGAAGTAAACAAAGCTGTAACTCCTGATATGGATGCAGATGCAATAGGCGGTTCTGTTAATCTTGTTACCAGACAAGTTCCACACGGAATGAGAATTGCCGGTACGCTTGGAAGCGGTTACAATTTTTTGTCTGAAAAACCAATCTACAGCGGTTCTTTAATTTTAAGCAACAGATTTGCAAACGATTTAATTGGTGTTGTGGTGAGCGGCTCTTATCACGATCATCACCTTGGTTCCGATAACACAGAAGGCGAATGGGCTTTTGATGACAATAATAAAATTTATGCAAAGGAATGGGACATAAGAAAATATGATTTGATCCGTGAAAGAATAAGTTTTACCGGAGCCGTCGATTTTAAATTCTCGCCTACTTCAAAAATAATTTTAAGCGGAATTTACAATAACAGAAAGGATTGGGAAAACAGATTCAGACTCCGTTACAAACTTGATGAACCTAATGCTCAGGGAATTTCTGAAGAAACAGAAATTCGTCGCCAGACAAAAGGTGGAATTAACAATGATGATAATGATAACAGAAGACTTGAAGATCAAGTTACTTCCAGTCTGAACCTGAAAGGTGAGCACGTTTTAGGAAAAGATATAAAGCTTAACTGGTCAGCTTCTTATGCAAAAGCATCTGAAGAGAGACCAAATGAAAGATATATTTCATATAGGGTAAAAGATGTTCCTGTACAGGTTAATTTAGCCGATACTAAAAAACCATATTTTATAGAAAATACTCCGTTAGGAAATTTTTCACTTAAAGAAATCACAGAAGAATATCAGTACACCGAAGAAAAAGATTTTAACGCAAGATTTGATTTTGAAATTCCGTTTATCAAACAGGGAAATTACAAAAACGAATTAAAATTTGGTGCCAAGTATAAATCAAAAGAAAAGGAACGTGATAATAATTTTTACGAATATGAACTTACCGATAAAGGAGAAGCTTTATACGATCAGTTTAATCAAATGCAGTTAAGAAATTATACAGATGAAGATTACTTGGCAGGCGATTATAAAATAGGACAATTTGTAACTCCGGAATTTTTAGGAAGATTAAATCTTAAAGATCCTACTCTGTTTAAAGAAGTTAATTTACCCGAGGAATATGCAGCAGATAATTATGAAGCAAAAGAGAAAATAACTGCAGGATATGTTCAGTTAAATCAGAAACTCGGTAAGAAATGGTCAATGATTGCCGGTTTAAGAATTGAACATACAAAAGTTGATTATGACGGAAATGAATTTGATGTTGATAATAATAAAATTACTCCAACTTCCGGTTCTGACAATTACACAAATGTTTTACCCGGAATTCATCTGAAATACGATTATGATGAAAACACTATTTTAAGAATTGCCTGGACAAACACAATTGCGCGTCCAAACTACTATCACCTTGTTCCTTACAGAAAGTTAGCTGAAGACAGAGAAGAACTGGAAGTAGGTAATCAGGCGCTTGAGCCTACAACTTCAATGAACTTTGATATTATGGGTGAAAAATATTTCAGAACTGTTGGTTTAATCTCAGCCGGTGTTTTTTACAAAATGATAGATGACTTTATTTATGTGCATTCAGAAAAAAATTATTCCGATCCTGTTTCAGGTAAAGTTTTTGAAAAATATTTACAACCAAGAAACGGGGCGGAAGCAAAACTGTTTGGATTTGAAGTAGCTTTTCAGCGTCAGCTCGATTTTCTTGGCGGATTTTTCAGAAATATTGGTCTTTATACAAACTACACTTATACCTGGTCAACAACAGATAATCCGTCGTTCCCTGAAAATGATCTTGAACTGCCGGGAACCGCACCACATACACTTAATGCAAGTTTAACTTTTCAGACAGAAAAGATTGTATTAGGAGTTTCATTCAATTACTCAAGTGCCTATATTGATGGTGATGAACTGGATCTTACTCCGGGTCTTGAAAGATATTATGATGAAGTTACTTATCTCGATATTAACGGTTCTTATGCAATTACGCCTAAATGGAGATTTTTCTTTGAAGCCAATAATCTGCTTAATCAGCCGCTAAGATATTATGCAGGAAGCAGCAGCAGAACATTCCAGGCAGAGTATTACAATGCCAGATTTAATGCCGGAGTTAAATTTGATTTTTAATATTAAATCGAAAAACACTAATTATTAATATTTTATACGGAAATAATAATGAAAAAAATATATATGATTTTAATCCTGTTGTTTGTTGCAGCAGGATGTAGTAACGAAAATGTAAAAACACCAAAGGAAGTTGTAATAAAAGAAATTTACCAGACTCACAGAGATACAATTGATAATGTTGATTCTCCTGCCTTCTGGGAAAATGGTTCATTAAATTTATTGATTGCCACTGCAAAAGAAACGCACAGATTACTTGTTTACAATGCTGAAAATGGTGAGCATATCAAAAATATCGGAAATGAAGGAGAGGGTGAACTTCAGTTTAAGCGTCCAAATGGCATTGCAGTAATTGATGATTATCTTCTTGTGGTTGAACGTGATAATCAGCGCGTTCAAATATTAAGTTTACCTGATTTTAATTTTGTCGGGTTTGTTACAGATTCTCTTCTTACAAATCCATACGGACTTAATATAGTTTCAAAAGGAAATGGCTACAGACTTTACGTAACTGATAATTATGAAACGGAAACAGAAGAAATTCCTGCTGACAGTTTACTTGATAAAAGAATTCATATTTATGATTTAACGATAAATGATAATCAATTGAACTACAATTTGGTGAAATTTGCGGGTGCAACAACAGGTAAAGGAATATTAAGTATTGTTGAATCAGTTTTTCTTGATCAGGAAAATGACAATCTTGTAATTTCTGAAGAAGATGAAACTCAATCATCTATAAAGATTTATGATTCAGAAGGAAACTCAAAAGAAAAGGTTTTCGGACTGGGATTGTTTAAATATCAGGTAGAAGGAATAGCTCTTTACAAAAAAGAAAATGGAAACGGATTCTGGATAGTAACAGATCAGAGTCACGAAAAAAACAGATTTATGATTTTTGACAGAAAAACTTTTGAATATAAAGGCGCCTTTATCGGAAAAAATACAACAAACACCGATGGGGTGTGGTTAACTCAAAAAAGCTTTGGAAATTTCAAAAAAGGAGCATTTTTTGCTATCCACGATGATGGCAATGTTTCTGCTTTTAATTTGAGTGTTATAATAAACGACTTGAAACTTTGATCAAATAGTTTATTTTATAAAGCCATTTTCTATAAAGGATTCAGGTAGTATTATGAAAAAAACATTATTGTTAGCACTATTTATTTGTTTTATAAATATTCAGTTTGCACAGGTTTCTCAAGATACATTATTTGGGTATAAGTCAGATACTTTTTGGGCAAAGTCAAAATTTCCTCATTTGTTGATGAATAAAATTTTGGGTGAGCAGACAAACGTAGTATGGGCAACCGGTAATCACACAGCAAGCAGTGTTCCGCTTGGAGTTGTTGGTCCGGAAAAATATACTTCGCAGTTTAAAGGAATTATCCAAAATGTAAAAATTGCTGAAATTCTTAAACAAGCTGTTTCTGATAAAATGAATGTGATTCTTGTAATTGGTGACGGTATGGGAATTAACCATATGACTTTGCCGGTTTATAAAAACATTGCATTAAAGAATAATAAAGAAACTTACTTTGAAAAAATTATGCGTGAAGGTGAAACCGGAATTGTTTTAACTCACCCTCACGGCGAAGTTGTAACAAGCTCTGCAGCCGCTTCCACAGCAATTGCCTGCGGTACAAAAACACTTGTCGGGATGGTTGGAATTGATGCCGAAGGAACCAGGCTTGAAAGTATTCTGGATGTTGCTGAAAAAAATAATCTGGGAACCGGATTAATTACCGAAGCATCGCTGACTGACGGAACTCCTGCCGGATTTTACGGACATTCATCAAGCAGACATACTTACACAGATCTTGCCAGACAGTTAATTATGGATAATGAAATTGAAATTCTCTTTGGCGGCGGCGGTGAACTTTTTGCTCCAAAAGGTAAAAAACTGAGTAATAATAAATATTTCAAAGATATTAATCCCGGTTTAGATGCTCCATCAATCAGAAAAGATGATCTTAATCTTCTTGAAGAAGCAGAAAATAAAGGATACAAATTAGTAGGAAATAAAGCCGGCTTAGATAAAATTTCTGCTGATGAAGATAAAGTTCTTGGAATTTTTTCTGCACACGGATTGAATGCTACTATCGACAGAGATAATGAAAATACCGGTGAACCTTCACTTGTTGATTTATCTCAAAAAGGAATTGAAGTTCTTTCTTCAAAAGAAAATCCATATTTTCTTATGATAGAAGCAGCGAGAATTGACTGGGAATCTCACGATAATGATTTAGGTGCAGTTCATTTAGCTGTAAATGAAATGAATGATGTACTTGAAGTCTGCTATAATGAGTATAAAAAGAACCCTGAGAAAACGTTGCTTGTATTTACTGCCGATCACGAAACAGGCGGACTCGCAATTGCTTACACAAAACTTCCAAGAGGTGAAAGACCTGCCTGGAATTTGAAATCTGGTGACAGATATGAAAAAACAAAAAACAATGTCTCTTTTGAGCAATTTTTGAAATTTGATAAACAGAAATCATCAATCTATAAACTTTTCCGCGGAGCAGAATCAGCAGAAGATTTATATGAAAAATTGAATGACAATTTTGAATTTGAAGTAAGTAAAAAGGAAGCAGAAATTTTATTTGAACTGATTTCAGGATATAGAAAATCTAAATAAAGTTTAATAATTTAGTTTTAGAATGCTTCATTCCGTGATTCGGGGTGAAGCATTTTTTGTTTTAAATAATTCCAAATAATTTGACATACATAGAATTGCTATGTATATTTCGATCTATAATACATAGATAATCTAGGTATGGAGAAAAATGGTAACAAAAGCTTTGGTTGCAGCCTCATCAAAACCACTTATTTTATCAATATTGCGTGGTGGAGAGAGCTATGGTTATGAAATTATCCAGCGTGTAAAGGAACTTTCAGGCGGTGAGCTTGAATGGGCCGACGGAATGTTATATCCGGTTTTACATCGTTTGGAAAAAGAAGAATTTATTTCATCCAGATGGAAATTATCTGAAGAGGGGAGAAGAAGAAAATATTATCGCCTGACTCAACTCGGAAGAGAAGAACACCAGAAAGAGATGAAAGAATGGGAAAACATCAGTCGGATTGTAAAAAAATCTTTCCAGATTGAACCGGTTCCAAATTCATAAAAAGGAGAGGGAAAATGTTTGATTTGGAAAAGGAAATTAAATTGTGGAAAAAGGCTTTGCATAAACATCGCGGATTTGAAGATGGCTACTGCGAAGAGCTTTCGTCACATTTACTCGACAACATTTCAGAATTAAAAAAGAAAGGATTTTCTGAAAAGGATGCATTTGAAAAATCTGTTGAGCAGCTCGGTTTTGCTGATGAAATTTCCCAGGAATTTTATAAAACAGATAACAGGAAAAAATTAAATATGGAAGGAAGTAAGTTATTACCGTTTTTGTTATCCGGTTATGTAAAACTCGGATTTCGGAATATTCTGAAACATAAGGGATATTCATTTATCAATATTGCGGGACTTGCACTTGGTCTGGCACTTTTCATTATAGCGGCTTTGATCACAGTTCACGAACTATCATACGATCAGTTTCACACCAAAAAAGAGAAAATTTACAGAGTTTATAATGAAAATATACGCAACGGACAAATGTTCAGAATGGCGCCTGTGGAAATTCCGTTTGCTCCGGCTGTAAAAGAAGATTGTCCGGAAGTTGAAAAGACTGTCAGACTGACTCTTTCAAACGGGATTGTACAAAAAGATGATTTAAGATTTTCTGAAGGAATGACTTTTGCCGATAAAGATTTTTTTGATGTTTTCTCTTTTAAACTATTACGGGGGGATAAAAGGGACGTTCTTAAAAATCCATTTTCTGTGGCGCTTTCTGAAAAATATTCAAAAAAATATTTTGGCGATGAAAATCCTGTCGGCAAAGAACTTTTGATTGATCAAAAATTGCACACTGTAACAGGTGTTTTTGAAGATCTGCCATCCAATTCTCATATCAGAGAAGATATGTTTGTTTCTTATTCCACTTACCTTTCGGAAAATAAAGATCGGGTTACAAAATGGAATCAGACCGGAAATGATTATACATATCTCCTTATTGCTAAGGGAACCAATATTAGTGAGCTGGAAGCAAAAATTGCTAAAATGATAGAAAAATATTATACAAAAAAACAGGCGGCAAGAAATAAATTTCTTCTACAGCCGTTGGAAGAAGTTCATTTTTCTAATCTAAATTATGATTTTGCTAAAACAACTCCCAAATCACTGATTTATATTTTTAACTCTGTATGTATATTTATTTTACTTATTGGATGTATTAATTTTATAAATCTTTCAACTGCTAAAGCAACTGAAAGAGCAAGGGAAGTCGGGTTGAGAAAAGTAAGCGGAGACGGGCGCGGACAGTTAATCAGACAGTTTCTTATTGAATGTGTGGTGATTTCCTTCTTTGCGCTGTTACTTGCTCTTGTTGCAGTTAAGCTTGCACTTCCTGAAATTAGTGCAGCAACAAATAAAATGATTGAGTTTAGTACAATCTTCTCAATAGAAGGAATTTTGTTTTTGATAATTCTTGTGCTTGCCACCGGATTATTAGCTGGATTTTATCCGGCAATTGTTTTATCAAAATATGATCCGGCAATTGTAATGCGAAGTTCAATGAATCAGAGTTTCAAAGGAGTTAAACTCAGATCAATACTTGTGGTTTCGCAATTTGTGATTTCGGTGATTCTTATAATTGCCAATTTCACAATTCTTGAGCAGATCGATTATATGAAAACAAAACCTCTCGGGTTTAATATTAAAAATCTGGTTACTGTCAGAGCATTTGACTCGGAGCTAAGAAAAAATATCGGCGCGTTTAAGAACGATCTTCTCAACAGTAAATATTTTGAAAAAGTTTCAGCCAGTACCGGAACTCCGTTTTCAGGTAGTTCTTCAACAAGTAATTTCCGTTCATCTACTTCAGCACCTGATCAGGATGTTTATATGCAGGTTATAAAGGTTGATGAAGATTTTACTGAAACTTTCAAAATAATATTGGAAGATGGAAGATTTTTTAATAAAAAAATCACAACCGATTTTGAAGAAGCCTGTCTGATAAATCAGGCAGCTCAAAATAAATTTGGCTGGACTAACTCCATCGGAAAAGAAATATTTCCGGGAGGATCAGATAAAAAATATAAGGTTGTAGGCGTTATAAGAGATTTTCATTACACTTCTGCCAGAGAAAAAATTAAACCGACTGTACTTCTTTTGAGAAAAACCGGCCATCATTTTATGACGGCCTATCTGAATCCCAACTTCAAAGAAGAGGGGATGGAGTTTATGAAAAAAAGATATGAAAAATTCGCTCCTTATTTTCCATTCAGTTCTTTTCAGATTGAAGAGAGGATGAACAAAAAATATTTCAGAGATGTTTCGGTTTTTAATATTTTGATTGTCTGTACTGTTATTGCTCTGTTTGTTTGCAGTCTGGGAATTTTAGGATTAGTCTCTTTCACAGTAAACAAAAAAAGAAAAGAATTTGGAATAAGAAAAATTCTTGGCGCCAGCGTAACAGAACTTTTCAAAAATATATCTTTGGAATTTTATAAATGGGTGATAATTTCAAATGTTATTGCCTGGCCGGTCAGTTATTATATTATGACACAATGGCTGCAGAATTATTCCTACAGAATAGAATTTAATTTCCTCACATTTTTAATTGCAGGCGGATTAACAACCATAATTACTTTTGCTGTTATAAGCTATCAGTTGATAACCGCTGCAAGAGAAAACCCTGTAAAATCTCTCAGATGTGAATAGAATTTCAGGATCGGAAATCTCAGCGTTTCCGATCCGATTTTATTTAAATGTTATCACCTTGAAAATCACATTTTATATAAGTAGTTTTATGCGCTCTATAAGGGCATTTAATTTTTAAACAAACAAAGATGTGAAATTATGAGAATAGAAACTGATATAAAACTCGGATTCAAGGATGTAATGATTCGTCCGAAAAGATCTACTTTGCGTTCCCGTGCAGAGGTTACTTTAGAGAGAGAATTTCAATTCAAACATACAGGGAAAATCTGGAATGGAATTCCTGTTATTGCTGCCAATATGGATACGGTAGGCACTTTTGAAATGGCAAAAGTTTTGGCTGAACATGGTCTAATTACTGCAATGCACAAGCATTATTCAACTGAAGACTGGAAGAAGTTTATAAC
Source organism: Rhodothermaceae bacterium (assembly GCA_041725875.1). GTDB lineage: Bacteria > Bacteroidota > Ignavibacteria > Ignavibacteriales > Melioribacteraceae > JBGRQB01. Next base: position 57,726 of record JBGRQB010000003.1, on the reverse strand, counting down.
TTCAAATGATGAAAGTATGATGGAGCATATTGCCGTAAGTACAGGAACCGGAGAACAGGATGAAACAAAACTTAACCTTCTGTTAAACGAATTTTCCGCTCTGAAATTTATCTGTATCGATGTTGCAAATGGTTATTCCGAGCATTTTGTGAATTTTGTAAAACGTACACGCGAAAAACATCCGGATAAGGTTATTCTTGCCGGAAATGTTGTAACAGGCGAAATGGTAGAGGAATTGATTCTTGCCGGTGCAGATATTATTAAAGTCGGTATTGGCCCCGGTTCAGTTTGTACCACGCGCGTAAAAACAGCAGTCGGATATCCGCAGCTTTCAGCCGTGATTGAATGTGCAGATGCTGCTCACGGTTTGGGTGGACAAATAATCTCCGACGGCGGTTGTAAAATTCCGGGCGATATTGCAAAAGCTTTTGGCGGCGGAGCTGATTTTGTAATGCTGGGTGGAATGCTTGCCGGACACGATGAAAGTGGCGGTGAAGTTATTGAAGAAAATGGTGAAAAGTTTAAAGAGTTTTACGGAATGAGTTCTGCTGTTGCAATGGAAAAACACGCTGGCGGAGTTGCAAATTACAGAGCTTCGGAAGGGAAATATGTTAAAATTCCTTATCGCGGACCAGTTGAAGAAACAATAAAAGATATTTTAGGAAGTTTGAGATCGACTTGCACTTATGTTGGCGCAAGTAAATTAAAAGAACTCACTAAAAGAACAACTTTTATCAGAGTTCAGGAACAGCACAACGAAGTTTTCTCAAAATAAATTTATAATAAAATTCCGCTGACTTTACCAGTCAGCGGAGTTTGTTTAATTTTCCAATCTTTTCGAAGTTACATAGAAATTTTCATCTACCTTAATTTCCACACCGGAATCTAAAACTTTTATCACTTTCCAATCAGAAGCGGGATTAAGCCATTGTTCGTTTCCATTGATAAAAATTCTCACAGGCATGTTAAATTCCTGAATGCAGTTACTCCATTTATACTTCAAAGTATTATCAGATATCTGATAAGTAAATTCGGGAATTTTTACATTTCGTAAGTATTGATTAAAGATAGGAGTAAGATTTTTCCCGGATTGTTTAATCATAAAATCTTCTATCTGTTTACTCTCTACAGTTTGATGATAAAACTCTTTGTTAATGTCGCGAAGCAGCATTCTCCACTTTTCATCATCATCTATTATTTGTCTGATGTTATGCAGCATATTTGCCCCTTTCGGATACATATCGCCTGAACCGGGAAAGTTTATATTGTAAATGCCAATTATCGGACGATCATTTCGTATGTTCTTTCTTGTCCCGATAACATACTCACTGCTGGCTTTTTTTCCAAAGTGATAATCAACATAAAGATTTTCTGAATAAGCTGTAAAACTTTCGTGAATCCACATATCGGCAATATCTTTGTATGTGATACTGTTGGCAAACCATTCGTGTCCTGACTCGTGAATTATGATAAAATCGAATTTATCTCCCCAGCCTGAGTGACTGACATCTCTTCCGCGAAAACCATTTTTGTAGTGGTTTCCGTATGTAACCGAGCTCTGATGTTCCATTCCCGGGTAAGGGACTTCAACAAGTTTGTAGCTGTCTTCATAAAACGGATAAGGTCCGAACCAATATTCAAAAGCTTCTAGCATTTTAGGAGCCTGAGTAAAATGTTTTTTTGCTTTATCAAGATTATACGTTAAAACATAATAATCGCAGTCAAGATTACCTTTCTCTCCGGAAAAAATTTCAGAGAAATGAGTGTAATCTCCAATATTCATATTAACACAATAATTACTGATTGGATTTGCAACAAACCAGTGCGCAGTTTTTGTATTGGGCGATTTCTGTTTAACAGATCTCAATCTGCCATTTGCCACTGAAGTTAAATGAGCAGGGGCTGTTATACTTATCAGCATACTGTCAGGCTCATCATACATATGATCTTTGCAAGGCCACCACAGACTCGCACCATCTCCCTGACAGGAAGTCGCGATAAAATCTTTTCCATTTTTATCTTTGCTCCAGGTTAAGCCCCCATCCCAGGGAGGACGTTTACTCACTTTGGGAATTCCTTCATAAAAAATCTTTAATGAATGAGTTGTGCCGGGAACCTGTTTATCGGCAATTTCTATATAGTAAACATTTCCATCGCGGGTATAATTTAAATCAGTCTTATCTTTGATAACTCCTGTTATTTTCAGCGGAGGCTGAAGATCGATCTGCATAAGTCTGCCTGACGATAAAACTTTATATTGCACCAGAACAGAACCTGAAAGCGATTTTGCCTCCGGTTTTGCTTCAATATCGAGGTGGTAATAAGTCAGATCCCACCAGATTCTTTCCGGTGTTACACTACCTCTGAGAGTATCTTGTCTGGTAATTTCCCGTTTCTGTGCTTGTAAAAATGTGGATAATAAAAAAAGCATTGCAAAGAAAATATATCTTACTTTCATAGTTCGCCTTTATTTATCATTAAAATGGTATGTGAATATCCAATTTAGTGATATTTCAGCAACTTTTCAGATATTTAACAGCCGGGGGAGGAATAAATCAAAATAAAAATTACTCGGGAAATTACAGATTGGTAATACTTCTTAATATTAAATCTTAATAAAAACAATTTACCAAATAAAAGATTTACTGAATAAAGAAGGTATCTGTATAATTTATAACGAATTATATAGGAAAATTAATATTTTATATGGTAAATTAATGATGTGATTTTGGAATCTTTAACAAAAACTTTACATCATATTGGTTACGGAGCTGTAACTGATTAACAGTATTTGATTAGTTATTAAATAATACATAAACATCTTTTTATGGTGTGAAATATAGTAGTAAACCAGGAGCTGTATGCGGAAAATTATTATCCCGCTGGTTTTAATATTTCTTATAGTGGTGATGGCGATAGGAATGTTAAAAACCAGACAATCAGGGCCTACTCATTTAATGGAGCTTAAGGCCGAGTTTTCAAAAGAAAAACAATCTTCTGTGGATCATTCTAAGTTTGAAATTTTGCAGAAGAAGTTTAAGTCGCCACAGGAAGTTACTGAAGCTTGTATTTCCTGTCATACCGAAAGGCACACTGAAATTATGAAATCCAATCATTGGAATTGGGAAAGAGCAGAATATGTTGAAGGAAGGGGAATTGTTTACCTCGGCAAAAAAAATGCTTTGAATAATTTCTGTATTGGTGCTGATGATAATGAAGAAGCCTGTGCAAAATGTCATATCGGTTACGGAATGGATGAAAAAGATTTTTCATATTCCAACGAAAGATATGTCGATTGCCTTGTTTGTCACGATAACACCGAATCATACGCAAAAGCACCAAACAAAGGTGGTGCGCCTGTTGCAACACTTGATTTGAACGAAATTGCAATGAGTGTGGGAAACACAAAAAGATCAAATTGCGGTGTTTGTCATTTTTATGGCGGCGGCGGTGATAACGTAAAACATGGCGATTTGGGAAGTTCAATGTTTGAACCAACCAGAGATATTGATGTTCATATGGATATTAAAGGTATGAATATGGAATGTACAGAATGCCATACAACTGAAAATCATAATATTTCAGGTAAAATGTATTCACTCTCTTCTATGAATCTCGACAGAACGACTTGCGAGCAATGCCATACCGAGCGTCCGCACGAAAGTGATATTCTTAATAATCATACATTAAAAGTTGCTTGTCAGACCTGCCATATTCCCGAATATGCCAAAGCCGGAAATGCAACTAAAATGACTTGGGACTGGTCAACAGCCGGGAAGTTAAAAAATGGCGAACCTTATCACGAAGAAGATGAAAACGGAAATCATACATACCTTTCCATAAAAGGAAGTTTTACCTATGCAACAAATGTTAAACCCGATTATATCTGGTTTAACGGAACCGCAGATCATTACCTGCTTGGCGATGTTGTGGAAGATACAACCAAACCACTTGTAATAAACAATCTTCACGGTTCTTATGCAGATGTAAATTCTAAAATAGTTCCGGTAAAAATACATCGTTCAAAACAGCCATTTGATCCGATAAATAAAATGCTGATAAAGCCGAAACTCTTTTCACCCCATAAAGGTGACGGTGCATACTGGATCGATTTTGACTGGGTAAAAGCTGCCGAAGTAGGTATGAAAAATGTTAATATGCCTTTCAGCGGGAAAGTCAGTTTTATAGAAACTGAAATGTACTGGCCGGTTAACCACATGGTTGCAACAAAAGAGAAAACTGTTCAATGTATTGAATGTCATACATCTGATAATGGCCGACTCGCAAATCTTGACGGCTTTTATATGCCGGCCCGCGATAAGAACGCAATGATTGAATATGGCGGAAAGGTAGTTGTTATTATGTCAATCCTCGGAGTTTTAATTCACGGTGGCGTGAGAATATTTTCCTCAAAAAAACAGAAGGGGAGAGCTTAATATGAAAAAACAAGTTTATATATACAGAGCCTACGAACGCTTTTGGCATTGGGCTCAGGCAATTTTGATTATATTTTTAATTGTATCCGGATTTGAAATTCACGGTTCTTTTGAATTTTTCGGATATGAAAATGCAGTTACTTATCATAATATTGCTGCTTATGCTTTTATAGTTTTAATTGTTTTTACAATCTTCTGGCACTTTGCAACAGGAGAGTGGAAACAATATATTCCTTCTTTTAAAAATCTTAAAGTACAGGTAGATTACTACATTTTAGGAATTTTCAAAAACGCTCCTCATCCAACTAAAAAGACTGTGCTGAGCAAACTAAATCCTCTTCAGCGACTCACATATCTTGGATTAAAAATTATTGTAATTCCTGTTATGGTTGTTTCGGGATTACTTTATATGTACTACAGATATCCTGACGGAGAAAGTATTTCCGGGTTAAATATCGATTCAATTGAACCGATTGCTCTTATTCATACTGCCGGAGCTTTTGCCCTGCTGGCATTCTTAATTGTACATCTTTACTTAATTACAACCGGTGAAACAGTTACTTCAAACCTTAAAGCAATGATTACAGGTTACGAAGAACTTGAAGATCACGAAGAAGAAAACGAAAAAGATATCTCTGCAAAAGAGGAGGTAATAAATGACACAAAATAAATATATGAATCCTTATCTGGCAGGATTTTTTCTCGGATTACTTTTGCTGGCAACAATCTATATTACCGGCAGAGGATTGGGAGCAAGTGGTGCAGTTAAAAGCGGAGTTGTTGCCGCTGTTCAGACTGTAGCTCCCGAGCACGCTGAAAACGCAAAATTTTATCAGAAATATAAAGAAACCAATTCCGGCAACCCTCTTAAAAGCTGGCTGGTTTTTGAGGTGATTGGAGTGATAATCGGGGCTTTTGTTTCCGGATTGATTTCAAACAGACTCAAATTTACAGTAGATCATTCTCCAAAAATTAAAGCGCGCACAAGATATATTGCCGCGTTTTTCGGTGGAGCCATTTTTGCATTCGGTGCCCAGTTGGGCAGAGGATGTACTTCCGGAGCCGCATTGAGCGGAATGGGAGTATTATCCACAGGCGGTATAATTACAATGATGGCCATTTTTGGCGGCGCCTATATGTTTGCTTATTTCTTCAGAAAACTTTGGATTTAGTAAGGAGATTTGAAAATGGGACCATTAGTACCCGATATAATTGGAAATGAACTGAATATTGTTGTTGCCCTCTTTATTGGAATCGGTTTCGGATTTATTCTGGAACAGGCAGGGTTTTCAACTTCAAAAAAACTTGTGGGATTGTTCTACGGTTACGATTTCACTGTTTTGAGAGTATTTTTTACAGCCGGCGTAACAGCTATGCTAGGAGTAATTGCTCTCGATCATTTTGGTCTGCTGGATATGGATATTGTTTATGTTAATCCTACGTTTTTATGGTCAGGAATTGTTGGCGGACTTATAATGGGTGTCGGATTTGTGGTAGGCGGTTTTTGTCCGGGAACCAGCTTCTGTGCCGCTGCAATTGGTAAAAAAGACGGGATTGTATTTGTGGCAGGAAGTTTTCTTGGTGTTTTAATGTTTACCGAATTATTTCCGATTTTTGCCGATCTTTATGTTGCTGAAAGCTGGGGATATGTCAGAATATTTGAAACCATTGGAGTTTCCCAGTCGTTATTCGCATTTATGCTCACCTCTGTTGCTCTTTTTGCTTTCTGGGCAACAAAATGGATTGAGAACAGAGTTAACGGAATTAAAAATGAAAAAGTGGGGTTCAAAAATGTTTATGTCGGACTCACAGGCGTTGTTTTCATTTTAGGAATTTCAACATTCTTTTTACCATCCAGAAAAGCTGAAATGCTTGAAAAACTTGATGATAAAAACTTTATTGCCGGATATCAGCTGAATAATATCGACAGTGACGAGCTTGCATTAAGATTTATTAAAAAAGATGAATCACTACAGTTGTTTGATTTAAGATCCAAAAACGAGTTTGATTCTTTGAGTCTGCCAAACTCTGTAAACATTGCTTTAACAGATATTTTTGATAAAGATTTCCACAAAACCCTTTCGCTGAGAAACAAGATAAATATCTTTCTTGCCGAAGATGATGTTCAGTCAAAAAAAGCAGCGGTTCTTGCATCTGAACTTGGATATGATAATGTAAGAATTCTGAAAGGGGGAATGAGTGAATTTAAGTCGAGCATTATAGAATTTAAACAGCCTACGGAAAATGAAGTTAACAGACAAAATAAAGATACATTCAGATTCAGAAATGAAGCAACAAAAGTTATTCCTGAATTGATTGCTGATTATAAACTTAAACGCTCCAACGTTGTAGCTCCTAAGAAATCAAAGAGAGTTATTGGCGGCTGTTAAGCAAAATTTATTAAGTAAACAAAAAAGAGGATTTTTATGTCCTCTTTTTTGCGTTTAAAGTAAATTTATTCTTCAATTGAGAAAAAAAAATCTTTCTTTTGCTTTACTATTTGTAATTCATTCCCTAACTTATAAATTATAATTGAATAAATATGTTGGTTAATGAGTAATTTAGAAGACATAAGTTTACTTTTACTTGTTATGGCAGAAAGAATCGGTGAACTGGTTTCTGACTGTCAGCTAGAGCAAAGTCTTATTGAAAATCCCAAAGAACATATAGAAAATTTCGACTATTCTTCTAAAATCGAAATTTCTTCAAGTTTAAAGGGAGAACTAATCCTTTCAGTTTCCACCAGCGCACTTAAAACAATATTAGAGAAAGTCTTCTTTTTTGAATTGGATGAAAATGAAGATCCTGATCTTATATTAAACAGTGTTTGTGAATTTCTAAATCTAATAGCTGCGAACTCCACAGATTATATGGAGGGAATTGAAATGCCAATTGAGATCGGTATCCCGGAGGCAGTTAAAAAGGAAAATCTTACCGAATTTTCCGGAAAACTTCCTGCAATGAAAATCCTTCCCGGCGAAGGTGAAATATCGATAATGTTTAACAGTTTTTAATTTACCGGAGTAACGCTTAATGGCTAAAGTAATGGTTGTTGATGATGCAGGGATCGTAAGATCAATGCTAAAAAAGTTTTTGACTAATGGCGGACACGAAATTATCTGCGAAGCTGGTAACGGTGTTGAAGCTATTGAAAAATATAAGGAATTCAAACCTGAACTGGTAACTATGGATATGAGTATGCCGGAAATGGGCGGAATTACCGCAGTTGAAAAAATTAAAGAATTTGACCCGAGAGCCAGAATTATTATGATCAGTGCAATTAATCAAAAAGAATTAATTGTTAAAGCTCTTAAAGCAGGGGTGATAAATTATATAATTAAGCCTTTTGATGAAGAAAAGTTAAATTCTACTATTAAAGAAACTTTAGAAAGTATTTCATAAAGTATCCCTCCGTAACGGAGGGATTTTTTTATCGGGCAGATAATCTTAAAATTTCAACTATCATATTTTTTGCTTTTTCCATATCCTCTACATAAATGTGCTCTTCTGTAGAATGCTCAAGTTTAGCTCCTATTCCGACACCGGCCATTTCAATTCCGTTGTTGTTATGAATTGAAGCATCTGTAAAACCTGTCATAAAAGCTGTTTCAGCTTCAACACCCACTGACTTTAACGCTTCTTTAGATATTTTTACAACTTCTGCTTCAGGTGAAATTTCAACTGCTTTACATTTGTTGTCAATTACAATCTCAACATTTGAACCATTTTTTATAATCTCTTCCTGAATTATGGTTTTCATTTCATCTGCAAGAGCTTCCGCTTTTTCGTGATTCAGACTTCTGCATTCAGCTAAAAATGTTACATCTTCCGGAACACCGTTTCTGATAATTCCTCCTTTTATAACACCAACATTTGCAGTGGTTTCTTCATCGAGTCTGCCCAGACGAAGTTTAGAGATTGCAAAAGCCGCAGCCTGAATTGCATTAACTCCTTTTTCCGGCTCCATTCCGGCGTGAGCACTTCTGCCTTTAATTGTTACATCAATTGCGTAATAGGAGGGTCCGCCAATTATTATTGTCTCAAGCGTGTCATTATCCAGCAGATAACCTTTTTTTGCAGTTATCTTGCTGTAATCAAACTCTTTAACTCCCAGCAGACCAACTTCTTCTTCGCGACTAACTGCAATTTCAACCGGCGGATGAACTTCTGCAATTCTTAATGCTTCCAAAAGCTCGGCAATTCCGGCCTTATCATCAGCACCCAGAATTGTATTTCCTTTAGATCGGATAACTCCGTCAGCAAGAACCGGTTCTATATTGTTTCCCGGTTGAACCGTATCAGCGTGACACGACATTAAAACAGCTTCTTTTCCGCTGCATCCTTTTTCTTCTATTCTGGCAAAAAGATTTCCATAATCATCTATGGTAACCTCGGCACCAACTTTTTCAAATTCCGGCTTCAGATAACTTATAAACTCTGCTTCATTACCAGATTCACTGTTTATCTGAACCATTTCCATAAACTGATCAATCATTCTGGATGTCATTTTAGTCCCCTAAATTAGTTTAATCTCGTAAAGATAAGAAATTTCTGCAAAAACAGAGCATATAATAAAAAGAGGAGTTTTTAATGATAAGAAGATAAAATATCCGAAATTATAAAAACGATATTGTTTCGTGACACTTTCGTGATACTTTTCTTCGATATTAGCGTTGTAACAAATTTCAATTTAATGGAGGAATCATGAAAGTACGAAATCTAATACACAATATGCTAGTTAAGTTTTTCTTTTTATTTGTTGTATCGGCAGCCGTTGTAGCCTGCGATGATGACGATGATCCGGTTACCCCCCCGACTGCCGATCAGCAAAAATTTAAAGTAACCATAGAAAACGTTTCACCTTCTTATAAATATTTTAAGTACGGAGTTTTTAACACACCTGTCGGCGATGCAGCTGCCGGACCCGCAACTCCGGGTAAAGCTTATGAGTTTGAGTTCTATGCAGCGGAAGGACACAAACTTTCATTTGCAACAATGTTTGTTCAATCAAATGATTTGTTCTACGCTCCTGACGGAATGGGAATTGACTTGTACACAAACGGAAGCGCAAAAGAAGGGGATATCACTTCCGAAATATATCTGTGGGATGCTGGAACCGAAGTGAATGAAGAGCCGGGAGTCGGTACAAATCAGGCTCCTCGTCAAACCGGGCCGAACACAGGTACAGATGAAAACGGCACTGTTAGGAAAATATCAAATGTAAATGACGGATTTACTTATCCAATGACATCAGATGTAATTATGGTTTCATTGGATTATCTCGGGAACTCAAAATTTAAGCTCAAAATTGATGTTTTATCATCAAGCACAACACCTTTGGCACCCGGAGTATTTGTAGTTCATTCTGATGCTAATCCATTATTCACTGAAAATTCAGCAGATATGAAATATGGCCTCGAAGCTGTTGCAGAGGATGGAAATCCCGCTACTTTATCTGCTTATTTAATGGATAACTCAGGACTCGGCAGTCCGCTTGCACCAGGTGTGTTTGCTGTTCACTCAAACAGCGTAATGCCTTTGTTTGAAGAAAATGCTGCTGATAAAGGTGAAGGTTTGGAAGCACTTGCAGAAGATGGTGATCCTTCAACTCTTTCATCAAATTTAAATGGCAAAACAGGTATTTCAGTTTCAGGTGTGTTTAATACTCCTGTTGGTGATGCAGCTGCCGGACCATTAACTCCTGGTAAAATGTATGAATTTACATTCACTGCACAAAAAGGGGATTACCTTTCATTTGCAACAATGTTTGTTCATTCAAATGATCTGTTTTACGCTCTGTCCGAATCAGGATTAGCATTATGGAATGGCGACACTCCTGTTTCGGGTGATGTAACTTCCAGTCTTTATTTATGGGATGTAGGAACCGAAGTAAATGAATTTCCGGGAACTTGAATGAATCAGGCTCCTCGTCAGTCAGGTGCAAATACCGGTGCCACTGAAAACGGAATGGTAAAAATGGTTAACGACGGATTTACATATCCGGTAAATAATAAAATATTAAAAGTAACAATTTCATTGGTGCAATAAATGGATGACCGTCCGGGAAACCGGGCGGTTTTATTTAATTTTATATGAGAATATTTAACATTTATCAAAACTTATCGATACTATCTAAGCTGATTTTACGGAACAATTATTTTAGCAGGATTTTTATGAAAAAGGTTTTAGTAATAGAAGACGATTCCGATATATCTGATTTGCTGGAAATTCATCTGAGCGATCTCGATTTTAAGGTTAAGAAACTTTATGACGGTCAAAGCGGATTAAATGAAGCACTCAATTTTAATTATGATCTTATAGTGCTCGATTTAATGCTGCCCAGGCTTGACGGACTGGAAGTGTGCAGAGAAATAAGAAAAATAAAATCACTTGTTCCTGTTCTTATGCTTACATCAAAATCAGAAGAAATTGATAAGGTGCTCGGACTCGAAATAGGAGCCGATGATTATCTTACAAAACCATTCAGCATAAGAGAATTTATTGCCAGAGTTAAAGCTTTAATGAGAAGATATGAAGCTATAAAATCTCCTGAAAAAATTGATGATGATATAATTATCGGAAATCTGAAAATTGAAGTCTCTAAGCGAAGAGTCAGTCTGAATAAAAAAGAAGTTGAACTTACTCCAAAAGAATATGATTTGCTCTATTTAATGGCGTCAAATCCTGGCAAGACTTACACACGAGAACAGCTTCTTAACACAATTTGGGGATATCAGTATCACGGTTACGAACATACTGTAAATTCTCACATTAACAGATTAAGATCAAAAATAGAAGAAGATTTATCAGCTCCCGAATATATTTTAACTACCTGGGGAGTTGGTTACAGATTTAATGACATTTAAAATTACATTATGACTACACAAAAATTATTTTCGACATTGTTTTGGAAAATCAGCATAATATTTTTCTCAATACTTTTGCTGCTTTCATCTATCTACACGCTTATTTCGGTTGATACTGTAAAAATGTATTTTCAGGAAGCATCGCAAAAACTTAATCTTCAGATTGCTCCTCACATTGTTTCCGATTATAAATGTTTTGATCAGGGAAAACCAAATCAGGAAGAATTAAAAAAAGTGTTTCACGATGTAATGATAATCAATCCGAGTCTGGAACTTTACATGCTCGATACAGAAGGAAAAATTCTGACATACTACGCTCCAAAGAAAAAAATAAAAGCCGAATATGTTCCTCTTGATCCAATCAATAAATGTTTGACTTCAAAAGAAAAAAGATTGATTCTCGGAATGGACCCGAGAAATCCGGAAAGAGAAAAAGCTTTTTCAGCAGCTGAAATTTATGAAGACGGAATTCACCGCGGATATATTTATGTGATTCTGGGAAGTGAAGAATATGAAAGTACACTTCAGTTAATTTTGGGAAGTTATATTATTCGTCTCGGACTGGGAACAATGGGAGTTACACTTTTTGCGGCATTTTCTATTGGTCTGATTGCACTTGGATTAATAACCCGAAATATCAAAAAAATTATTATTGTAATCAGAAAATTCAAAAACGGAGATCTTTCTGCCAGAATAGATTTTAAAGGCAGAGGGGAGCTGAATGAGTTTGCAACATCGTATAATGAAATGGCGGATACAATTGTTGAAAACATGGAAAAGATTAAAATTCTGGATACCAACAGGAGAAAACTTGTTGCAAATATTTCGCACGATTTAAGAACGCCACTTGCTACAATTCAGGGATATGTTGAAACAATTATTCTTAAAAAAGATACATTGCCCGAAGCTGACAAGCAGAAATATATTGATACAATTTTACGAAGCACAATTTATCTTCGCAGAATGGTTGACGATCTTTTTGAACTTTCCAAATTTGAAGCAAAAGAGATAAAACCAAATCCGGAGCAGTTTTCCATTGCAGAGCTTTTACAAGATATTTATCAAAAAAATCTGATAATTGCAGAGTCGGCAAAAATTCAGCTTTCAAATAAATTTCCAAAAGATCTTCCTTTTGTTTATACGGATTTAAAAATGCTTGAACAGGTTATTCAAAATCTGTTAGATAATGCATTTAAATTTACTCCTGAAAAAGGGAGAGTAATTCTTTCACTTGAAAAATCTGATAACGGTGTAATTTTTAATATTGAAGACAGCGGGTGCGGAATTGCAGAAGAGGATCTGAATTATATTTTTGACAGATACCACCGTGCTTCGCAAATTAATTTTCAGAGAAATTCGGGACTTGGTCTCGGACTTACAATTGTAAAAAAGATACTCGATTTACAAAATATAAGATATACTGTGAGCAGTGAAAAAAATGTTGGAACCAAATTTTCATTAGAGCTTCCTGCTGTAAAAAAGTATATACAATAAGATCTAACCAACCGATAATAACAACTAATTGAAAGACATTAAATTGTAACCATTCCGTGATACTTTTGTGATACCTTTTCGGTATCATTGATTTAACCATAAATAATTCAGAAAGGTAATTATGTTAAAGAAATCTATTATCATCTTTGCTTTTTTATTTATTGCAGTAAATGCACAAGAGAAAATTGATTTTACTGCAAAGACATTAAAGGGTAAAAAAATAAAACTTTCGGAATATTATCAGGACGGACCAGTTCTTGTCTCTTTCTGGGCATTATGGTGTCAGCCTTGCAGAAAGGAAATGACTAAGCTCAACTCTATTTACAAAAAGTATAAAGAAAAAGGTTTCAACATTATTGGAGTTAATCTGGATTCACCCAGAAGTGCTTCAAAAGTGAAATCTTATGTGGTGTCGCACAAAATAAAATTCCCGATTGTAAAAGATCCTGAAAAAGAGATTTTCAGACAATTTAACGGACAATCAATTCCGCTCCTTTTTTTACTGAACAAATCAGGAGAAATAGTAAAAACACATATCGGATATGTTCCGGGTGATGAAAAAAAACTTGAACTGGAAATAATTGATTTGTTAGGAGCTGAAAATTGAAAACCGTAAAAATCATCTTATTGGCTCTCCTGTTTCAAATAGTTCTTTATGCCCAGATAACTCCTTCGGCATCAAATTATTTGAGATATGGAAATGGCTCGCAGCAGATTGGCGAGCTTGGAAAAACATTGGAATATACTGAAAATGTTTTTGATTTTCGTCTTGGTCTGCCTGAATCCATCAACATAGGATTTAGATATTTATATGATAAGCCGCCTGAGGTCGGACCGGAATTTAACGGAATCAAAAGAAGATTTATTGAATATCAAAATTCCGGATTTTATGTGAGAGCCGGACATTCGTCTGAGATATATGGTAAAGGATTAGCACTTAACTTGTTTGAAGACAGAGGACTTGCATTTAATACCTGGCTGGACGGGGTTAAAATGTCATATACAAAAGATGCTCTTTCTGCTTCATTAATTGCAGGTACAATCGATTTTCGCGATTCGGTAAATGTAACTCGTCACGAAATCTATGATATCAAAGGGGGGAATTTTAACTATGAAATTTCAGAAGCTTTTTCTGTGGGAGCTTCATTTGTCAGAACCGATGGCGAAATTCCGCAGGGGAATGTAAAGAAAAATATTTTATCAGAAATTCCTGAATTATACTTCACATTTTCCGGTGAAAAGTTTGAACTTTTTTTGAACTGGGCAAGATTGTGGATCAATAATAAAGATGATAAAATTGCTTCTGACGGTTATGGAGTTTACGGTTCATTTTCCTGGTTTGACGAAGGCTTCGGGTTAACTCTCGATTACAAAGATTACAGATTTAACATTGAAGATCCTTTCAGAAGATTTGATGAAACCAGAACAACAAAAATATTTCCATTTCAAAATCCTCCCATTGTGATGAAAGAACATTCATACACACTTTTATCTCGTCCGCTTCACGAAGTGGATTTTAACGATGAAACAGGATTTCAACTTGAGTTATATTATCTGCTGACTGACGATATAAATTTTACATTCAACGCAAGCGTTGCCAGTCGTCACAATTTTTTCAAATACGATCCTTCACAATTTAGTTTTGTTGAAGAAACAAGAGAAACAAATTTCCTTCCTTCGCTGGATGATAAATATTCACCTTATTATGAAATGTTTCTTGAGGGAGAGTATAATGTTGATTTCAACACGACTCTGAATTTGGGAGTTGCATACAGAAGCAAAGTTTTATACAATGAATTTACCGGTGATATTGGAACACATAAAATAAGCTCGGTTGTAATTCCTGCTGCTGCAAACTTTCAGGTTAATGAAGATTTGGTTTCGCAGATAAAATATCAACTGGAATTCAGAGATGACAATTTTAATATAAAGCAGGAAAAGTTTTACAATCAGCATATAGATTTTTTAATGACAATAAAACAAAAATTATCTCTTACTGTCAGATATGAATTTACAGATAATGATTTTGATGTTTCCGGCAGAAAAGACTGGCTTGCATTTGAAACCGGATACAGAATTAATTCAGGTAATGTGCTTACATTAACTTACGGAAGAGAACGCGGTGGGCTTGTCTGTGCAAATGGAGTTTGCCGATATGTGCTTCCTTTTAAGGGATTCAGATTTTCCCTTCAAACAATTTTTTAGATTGGAGTAAATTATGAAAACCAGATTTTACATTTTAGTCTTAATCGCATTTATGATTAGCAGTTATGCGGGAGAGAAACGAGTATTAATAGAGGTTCTCACAAACTCTCATTGTCCTTTGTGTGTGCCTGCTTACTCAGCAATTGATTCATACCTTTCTAATGGTCAAAATAAAACCAAGGTGGATTATATATATTATCATATGGTTTTTCCTTATTCTGATGATCCTCTTTACCAGGAAAATACCTCTGATGCAAATAAAGTAAATAGTTATTACGGACCTTTCAGCAGTACGCCAAAAGCTTTTTTTAACGGACAGATTCAATCCAATAATTACAGTGGATGGAGCGGAGTTCTTGATGCTCAGACAACCGGGACATCTCCGCTTGATGTTGCACTTTCAGGAACCATTGCTGATAATCAGAGTAATTCATTTGATCTTAAAATAACAATTGACAGAAACGGAACTGTTGCAGACAGCGATCTTGAAGCTAAAATTGTTGTTGTGGAAGATGTTAATTATCTGGGAAGAAACGGAGTTTCAGACAGAAAAAATATTATGAGAAAAATAGTTGACGGAATTGATGTAACTATTTCAGACGGATCGCAAATTGTGTTGAACCAGACTGTAACAATTAATGGCAGCTGGGATAAAAATAAACTTTCTGCGGTTGTCTTTATTCAGAGTAAATCTGCTAAAACAGTTTATCAGTCGGCCACAATTGATTATACGCAATTTAACATAACTGATATTGAAGAAGAGGATACTCCTTTAACTTTTGCGCTTGAGCAAAATTATCCTAATCCGTTTAATCCTTCAACAACAATTGAATATTCCCTTGAAGAAAAATCTCAGGTTAAATTAACAGTTTATTCAATACTTGGTGAACAGGTTGCAACTTTAGTAGATGCAGAACAAAGCTCCGGTTCTTACAAAGTGACTTTTGCAGGAAATGATCTTCCTTCAGGTATTTATTTGTATCGACTGCAAACAGATGATAAAGTTTTTACAAAGAAAATGGTTATGATGAAATAAGCTCCGGTAACGGAGTTTATTTTATTTAAACTTGATTATACGTAAGTACAAGTTTTCTACTTTTTTTCTTGCCCAGGGAGTTCTGCGTAAAAACTTCAGACTCGATTTTATACTTGGATTATTTTCAAAACATTTTATTGAAATATGACTGTTTAACTGTTCCCATCCGTAAAATTCTACAAGTTCGGTTACAATTGTTTCCAGCTTAATTCCATGCAGCGGATTATTTTTTTGCGATTCTGTCATAGCTTTTATTTTGTTTAATTGATTTCAAAAATAAATAAAGCGAAATTTATTTCATATCTTTTTATCTTAAGAAGACTCAATTGTCATAATTAAGCAAAATCGATTGAAGTTATTTTTAACTTTAATTATTTTTTGTCCGAAAAGTAAAACTAAATTTTATCGACATTATTTTACTAATTTATAAAAATGAACGAGAGAACAGGAAAACAAATGAAAAAACTTATTCTTTTTGCAATGCTGATCTTTATTGTTACGGCTTGTACAAAACCGGTTGTAAAAGAAGATCCCAAACCAATTAAAATTGGTGTTTTTGACAAAAACGGTGATTCACCCTACTGTATTGCAGATGCTGTTGAAGCAGTAAAAATTGACAATGAAATGGATGTAAGAGTTATCTCTGCAGCTGAAATTTTGGCAGGTGAGACTGACGATCTTGATTTAATTATTTTTCCGGGCGGCGGCGGTCGCAGCGAAACCGGGAGTCTTGGAGAATTAGGTCAGGCAAAAGTTATCGATTTTGTTAAGAACAAAGGTAAAGCTGTTTTGGGAATTTGTGCCGGAGCGTATATTTTATCTGAAACTCCTGATTATCCTTCTTTAGATTTAAGTGCCGGTGAAGCTATTGATATTGAACATGATCACAGAGGGCACGGACTGGTAAAGTTTTCTTTAAGTGAAGAAGGAAAGAAAATTTTTCCTGAGCTAAAAGGAAGAGAAATCAACTTTTCAAATTATTATGAAGGACCAGTTTTAATTCCTGCTGCAAAATCAAAATATAAGTATACTGAACTTGCAACAATGTTAAGTGATGTTCATACTGTTGAAGGAACACCAGCGAATATGACGAATAATCGTCCGTTTATAATTATTACCGAAGTTGAAAAAGGGAAAACCGCTTCTATAGTCGGTCATCCTGAAAGTACAGCCGGTATGCGCTGGATGATTCCGCGACTTATCCGTGTTTTAACCGGAAATAAAATTGTGTCATATAGCGACAATGTTGTTAAACCGGAAATTCATACAAAAGAAATTTTGTTTACTAAAGAATTGCTGAAAGAACAGCGTGCGGCTTATTACAATTTAGTTGAAAGCAAAGAAGAAAAGTTAAAAGCTATGCAGGATATAGTTGATATGCGCGCCTGGTCAGCAAAAAAATGGATTCCTCAAATGGTTAGAGACAGTGATTTTGATGTAAGATTACTTGCTGCAAAACTTACTGTTTATCTTGAAAGAACCGATGCTTTGAAAGATCTTGAAGTTGCAGTTAAAATTGAAAAAGATCCAAAGCAGAAAGCTATGCTTCAGGAACAATTTGATTTGTTAAAAAACATTCAGGAAAGCATAAAATAAATTTTAATTTTCGGCAGATTATTTACTATTCTGCCGACTCTTAATTTTTCTGCCCGACTCTCATTTCGCCTTTATATACCAACACATTTCGAAAATTTGTCTTTAAAATCAGTGATATTTTAATTCATTTCTTTCCAGATAATAATATTCAAATATCCAATTTGTTTTGATGAAATATTGCTATTTAGTGCGAAAAATGCTATTATTAGACCGTAGGTTTGAAAAATGAACTCAGAGTACACTTTTAATTATGCCAAGAAAAGAGAGAGAAATAAAACTCCGCAGGCAATACATTGTTGATGTTGCGCAGGAACTCTTTAAGAAGTATGGCTATGAAAATACTTCGATGGATGACATTGCAAAAGAATCGGAATTTAGCAAAACAACATTATATAAATACTTCAAAAGCAAAGAAGAATTATCTATTTACGTTTACAGAAAAATTCACCTTGAAAAGATGGCGGTGTTAAGAAGTTTTATCGATAAAGGTAAAACCGGCGCAGATAAACTTTATCAGTTTGCACAAGCTTATATAAAGTTCTTCGCAGAAAACCCTGATGCGCTTCGTTTCCAGCTTGCGTGGGATTACAAGGGAATTAATAAAGAAATAATTAGTAAAGAGCAGGTGGAGGAGATTTTTTCATCCTATGATTATGATTTTGTTTATTTGAATGACATTATAGTTTTAGGGAAAAAGGACGGAAGTTTCAGAGAAGACTTGGATAACGAGGCAGTCCTTGATACTTACTACCTGTTACTGAGGTCGCTCCTCAACCAAATGCTCTTTATAAAAAATAATAACAATACTGTGAGCTCACTTTTTGTTGACGAGAGATCCAGTTATGATTCATTTGTTGAGATTTTCATCAAGGGGCTAAAGCCAGGCATTTAGAGGGAATGTGTTGTGGCAATAGTTATTTTCAGAGCCATCTGTTCAGCAGATGGTTTTTTATTTTCTCAAAAAGTTTATGTTTCTATATTTCCTTTCTGCAGGCAGGTAGCCGTCTTTAACTATTTTTGCTTCTTCAACAGTATAAAAAGCTGTCGGATTATTCTCTTTCAAAATATCAATAAAGTTAGATATTTTTGAACGCTTAACCGTACTGAACAACATTTTTACAGGTCCTGCCATTCCTTCGGCATCAACTATTGTGAGTTTATAATCTGCATCTTTCAGTAATTTTATTGTTTCGGCAGAGTCTTTCATAAACACAACCCGTACAATTACAAAACCAATTGAAATTTTCTTTTCCAGATAAATTCCAATAAAATTTCCTGCAGCAAAACCTGCTGAAAATGCAATGTAACAAAATATGTTATCGAGTCGCTGTAGTATTTGACTTACCGCCATTAACCAGACAAGAGATTCAAAAAATCCTGCCAGCAAAGCCTGATATTTTAATCCCTTGGTTGCAAAAATTATTCTGATAATTCCAATTGCCTGATCAAAAATTCGGGCACAGAAAATTAAAAGGGGCAGAACCAGATAAGCAAAATAGTCTGAGTTATAAAATTCTTCCATAGTTTTCAGCTTGTAAAAAAGCAGTCATTTAAAATGACTGCTATATAAGTTTTAAAATATTTTTTCTAAAAAAGTGTATCGAAATTAATGAAACAAAAATTCCTATTCCCAGTAAAACAACAGCTTTTGGTAATATTTCTATTGTTGGTAAATTGCGCCAGTAGATATCGAAAAATCCGTTAACACCCCAGTAATTCACACTAATCACAGCAATTTTTTTCATAAATGAAGGTAAGAGAAAAAGAGGAACCATACTTCCGCCAATTGCTGACATTGTTAAAATTATAATTGTACTCATATTGTTTGCCTGTGCTCTGGTCTTTGATATAGCAGCCAGAAAAATTCCTAGACTTGATACAGCAAATGCTGTTGTAGTAATCATCAAAATGAGCGCCGGCAGGTTGATAAATAAATCTAAATCAAATGCCAGCCAGGCAAAGATAAACATTGCGGTAAGTTGCAGGACAGCAATTAAATAAGAGGACAACATTTTTCCAAACAAAATTGAATTAGGATTAACAGGTGAAAAAAGAAGTCGTTTTAAGGTTCCGTTCTCTTTTTCTTCAAGCATTCCTGAACCAAGTCCGGCAACGCTGAAAAGCAGCATCATTATTGACGTTCCGGCAACCGCTTGTATAAGACCCAAATTTTTATTCTTTTCTTCTCCGACAAGAGAAGTGGTTTTTACTTCCATATTCCCGAAAGGTCTTACCTTTTTTTCGCCGGTTGAATTTTTCTTTTCACCTGAGTCAAAATCTATATCTGAGATAATTTTATCTAACATAGAATCAGTTACTTCAGGAAACTCTTTTGTTATATAAGATTTGATTCCTGTTGAAATTGTTTTTTTACCAACGGAACCCATCAGGTGTCTGATAAGATAAGATTGAAGAAGTCCAACCTCCATTTCTCTGGCCCTGTCGTAAAAGAGCTCTACAGGCATTGATTTAGCTGATTCAATTGAATCTTGAAACCCTTTATAAAAAGCAAGAACAGCAACATACTTTCCCTTTATAACTTGTTTTTTTGCTTCTTCAAAAGGAAGTTTTGTGATTATAATATTTTTCAGTGTATCCAGATTTGCTATTGCCGATGTTGAAGTTTCTGTTTTATCCAAATCTGAAACTAGCAGCTTTATTGGTCTTGATTTTGTCTCTGTACTTCCAACTCCGCCAAATGCAAGTGCAAAAAGAGTAATAAGAACAATTGGAAGCATAAAAGTAAGCAAAACCGATTTTTTATCTTTGAAAAAAAGTTTTATATCTTTTTTGAATATTTTTATCATTTTAATCTCTCAATTGTTTTCCGGTTAAGTTAAGAAATATTGTTTCCAGACTCGCAGATTCCGATTCAATTCCGGAAATATCAATCTGCTGTTTATCAAGTTCATTTACTATTGCGCTCAGCTGTTTTCCGAAATTGCTGCATTCTATTTTGATTTTGTTTCCAAAAATTTTAACTGAATCTGTTTCCGGAAAGGAGAGAGCGGTTTTATCAGACAAAGTGGAAGCAGTTGTGATTGTAAGTGAATCACTTGCTTTTCCAATTTGTTTAAGCTGTGCCAGGTTTCCTTCTGCAACTATTTTTCCAAGATCAATAATTGCAATTCTGCTACAAAGTTTTTCAGCTTCTTCCATGTAATGGGTTGTATAAATAACTGTAACGCCTTCAGCGTTAAGCTGCTGAACAACTTCAAAAATTCTGTTTCTGCTTTGAGGATCTATACCAACTGTTGGTTCATCCATCAGCAAAACTTTTGGTTTGTGAAGAATTGAAGCAGCAATGTTAATTCTCCTTTTCATTCCCCCTGAAAAAGTTTTTATCAAATCATTTTTTCTGTCGGATAACCCCACAAAATCCAACTTTTCATTGATAATGTTTTTCAGATTTTTTGAATCGATGTTATAGAGTTCTCCCCAAAACATCAGGTTTTCAAATGCTGATAAATCTTCGTACAAAGATATTTCCTGCGGAACAATTCCAATCTCCATTTTGCGTTCCTTTTCGCAAGAGGAGAGAGGTTTTTCATTGATGAAAATTTCTCCGCTATCAGGTTTTAATATAGTACTGATAATATTGATTGTTGTGGACTTTCCAGCTCCGTTTGGTCCGAGTAACCCGAATACTTCTCCGCTGTTAATGTTCAACGAAACATTATCCAAAGCCTGGATTCCCCCAAAGTTCTTTGAAACATTATTGAGTTTTATCATCTGTTACCTCGTTTGTGTGCAGCTTGAAAAATAGGCAAATTACATTTTGATATCAAGAAAAGGTGTTTTTTAGCATTTTATTACGGAAACAAAATTGGAAATGAAGGTGTTTATAATTATATTAAGACTCAATGTCTTATTAAAGTAATCGAAAACCGCGATAGTTGCATATAAGGAAAGCGAGGAATAGATGAACAATGTGGTTTATAAGTCATTTACAATTAATAATTTCAAGAAAATACCGCAACTTGCAAAATTTTCAGAAGAAGAAAAGTTTGCTATGGAAGTTGTTGCAAATGTATTGCCCTTTAAGACTGACAATTATGTAGTTGATGAATTGATTGACTGGGACAAAGCTCCCGATGATCCGATTTTTACACTGATGTTTCCGCAAAAAGAGATGTTAAGTGAAGAACATTTTAACAAAATGGCTGCTGTTGTGAAATCTGGTGCCGATAAAGTGGAAAGGGTAAAGGTTGCAAATGAAATTCGACTGGAATTAAATCCTCATCCGGCCGGACAAATGGAACATAATGTGCCTGAACTTGACGGGAAAAAACTTTCCGGAATTCAGCACAAGTATGACCAGACAATGTTGTTTTTTCCGCAGCACGGACAGACCTGTCATTCCCACTGTACTTTTTGTTTTCGCTGGCCTCAATTTACAGGTATGGGCGATTATAAATTTGCAATGCGCGAAACAGAGCTTATGGTTAGCTATATCAGGGAAAATCCGCAAATTACTGATGTCCTTTTTACAGGAGGAGATCCTCTTGTGATGCCTACAAAAATTCTTGCCGCGTATATTGAACCTTTGCTGGAAGCTGATTTGCCGAATCTTTCCACAATCAGAATCGGGAGTAAAGCACTTGGGTTCTGGCCTTACAGATTTACCAG
Organism: Rhodothermaceae bacterium; assembly: GCA_041725875.1. GTDB lineage: Bacteria > Bacteroidota > Ignavibacteria > Ignavibacteriales > Melioribacteraceae > JBGRQB01. Next base: position 35,464 of record JBGRQB010000003.1, on the reverse strand, counting down.
CGATAAAGATGCTGAGGATTTGCTTAGGTTGTTTGAACGAGTTACCAAAGCCGGAAAACATCTGGCAATAATGGCACATTTTAATCATATAGCAGAGTTAAGTACACCTGCTGTTGAAACAGCTATTGCAAATATTAGAAATACCGGCGCGCAAATTCGTACTCAGTCGCCAATAATGCGAAACATCAATGATAAGTCGGAAATATGGCGCGACATGTGGAAAAAGCAGGTCAATATTGGGTTGATTCCTTATTATATGTTTGTTGCGCGCGATACCGGAGCCAGAGATTATTTTGCAGTCTCTTTGGAAAATGCCTGGAATATTTTTCGAAAAGCATACAGTGAAGTGAGCGGAGTTGCAAGAACGGTTCGCGGACCGAGTATGTCTGCTGATCCGGGAAAAATCCAGATTTTAGGAATTTCTGAAATAAATGGTGAAAAAGTATTTGTTTTAAGATTTCTACAAGGCAGAAATTCTGATTGGGTTCACAGACCATTTTTTGCAAAGTATGATGAAAAGGCAATCTGGCTGGATGATCTTGTTCCGGCTTTTGGCGAAGAGAGGTTTTTCTATGAAAAAGAATTTACCGAAATGTATACTTAAAATAAAAAAGGTGCTTTAAGCACCTTTTTTATTAAAACATTATACCAATTCTTAAATCAATTGAATTTGCAGATATTTCCCGATTCTTTTCATCGAGAAGTTTATCAAAATTAATATCATATATAACTTCTGCAAGCATATTTAACGCCAGCAAATTAAACTCACTTCCAATTCCTACTTTTGCACCAAAACGTTTTGAATCAATCGAATCCATCATATTATTATAGAATGAATCCATACTTTCAAAAGATTTGTCGAGTTCCATATCGAGTTTTGGACCGGCAACAATATATGGAGATAAGAAAAGCAAATCGATTCTGAATTTACATAAGGCCGATATATTCAGATAATCAATTTTTCCATCCATATCTTTAATCTCTCCAATACTTGAACCGTGAGAATCAATTCCAATAAAAGATGTTTCAATGCTGTTTCTTACATAATTTATTTCAGTAACCAGACTAAAATTAGAACTGCCGAACAATTCCAGATAAGCTCCAAAATTAAAATTAGCCAGATTATCGGTATTAAAATTATCTATTGCGGTGTTCCACTCCTGATCAGATAAGGTAACACCGGTCTTAATTCCGAAGCCTTTAATAATTTGAGCATTGATTGATGAGAGAAGAATTGCAAAAACAAGAATAGAAAATATTTTTTTCATATTGCCTCCGTTGTACTGCATTTGCAAACGCGCCTTTTGCAAGTGCCTGTTATTAGTGGTTATTACGTAGTTTAATCATTCCTTTTTAAAAGCAAAAACCCGGTCATAATACCGGATTTTTTTGAAATCTCTGATGGATGAAGCCCTCAGGTTTATTTCCCGAATTCCGGGATATTTATAGCTTATACTTCAAAATTACGAAGAATTTTAGGTTTTTGCAATAATTATCTTAAATTTTTTTTCTGAAAAAAAATAAATCAGAGGTAAATGCGGGGTACTCTTGTGTTGATATTTGTCAGAATTTCATAGGGAATTGTACCTGCCCATTTGGCCATTTTTTCACAGCTTATTTCAGCCCCTTTTGAGCGTCCGAGAAGGATGATTTCATCTTCATTATAAGCGCTGTCATTTTCTATATTTATCACAATCTGATCCATTGCAATAGTGCCAATTACAGGATAACATTTTGAATTTATTATTACTTCTGCTTTGCCTGTCATACTCCGGAAATATCCGTCACCATATCCCACAGGTGCTGTTACAGCCCTGATATTGCAATCTGTTTTCCAGGTTCCGCCGTAACCAACAGGGTGATCCGGTTTAATGACTTTAAAATAAACCACTTTTGATTTCCAAGACAAAGCAGGCTTTAACTCAATGCTTCTTTTAACTTCCGGCGAAGGATAAATTCCAAACAAAATTATTCCGGGTCTGACCATATTAAAATATGAATCGGGATGCTGCAGAATTGCGCCTGAATTTGCAGAATGAATAATTTCCGGCAACGGCAGATTATGTTTTTCAAACAGATTCAGTACTTCGTTAAATCGGTTTAACTGCAGATTTGTATACTTCGGATCGGAAGAAGAGGAATCGGCAAAGTGGGTAAAAATTCCCTCTATAATTATATGAGAAGTGTTTGCACATTCGGTAATCAGGTTTTCAGCGCTATAATAATGAATTCCTATGCGCTCCATTCCTGTATCAATTTTTAAATGTACTTTTGCCTTTTTCTCCAATTGGATTGCGCAATTTTCTATTTGTCTGAGCTTATCAACCGACGATGCAGTAATTGTAATATCATTCTGAATATAAAGAGGAATCTGATTTCCGATAATTCCGCCCAGAACAAGAACCGGGAGTTTTATACCGTTTTTTCTTAACAGTAAAGCTTCTTCAAGAACTGCCACACCCAGATAATCAGCGTTAAGTTCTTGCATCAATTCGGCAATCTTTACCAATCCGTGTCCGTAAGCATTAGCTTTAAGAATAGGCATTACTTTCCGTTTTGTGAGATTTTTGATCTCATTAAAATTGTGACAAATAGAGTTAAGATCAATCTCCAGGTGAGTTGGTCTTAAAATATCATCTTCTGAAATTATTGATGAATTAATTAAATGTTCATCCAAAACGGAAACTCCGGTAAAAAATAAACAAATTGATTAGGAAAGATAAGAATTAACCACACAAATTATCTATTTTTCATTGTACATTATATATTATTCTTTGCTATATTTGCGGTTTATACTTGAATGGCGGAGAGAGTAGAGAGTTATCGGGGAGGATTAATTCTTTTCCTGAGGATGAGACTGGTATGAAAATTACCATAAAAGATATTGCAAAACAGGCAAATGTTTCTAAAATGACAGTTTCCAGAGTTTTGAGCGGTAAGGGACAGGTTGCCGAGGAAACAGCCCAGTTAATCAGAAAAATTGCAAAAGAGCTAAATTATCAGCCAAATTTAATTGCCAGAAGCTTAACAAACAGAAAATCGTATACACTGGGAGTTCTTTTTCCCAAGACAAACAAGATTTTTCTCGATAATTATATTGCTCAGGTTCTTAGCGGTATAACCGATGAAGCGCAAAAGCAAAACTACAGAATAATGCTTTTTCCCGTTGGAGAGCAGACTGAAAATTATGTTTCTATTGCAAATAGTAATCTGCTCGACGGAATGCTGCTTTTGAAGACAAAAAAGGATGATTCACAGCTCGAAGAACTTGCCGAATCGGAGTTTCCTTTTGTTCTTGTGAACCATAATGCTTCGGGAAAGAATATCAGTTTTGTAGATACTGAAAATGAAAAAGGTGCAATTACAGCGGTAAAACATCTTTACAATGCAGGGCATAGAAAAATTGCTTTTGTAGGGGGAACCACAGATGAAACCAACTCTCTCGACAGATTCAACGGTTATAAAGAAGCTCTAAAAAAGCTGAAATTGAAGTTCCGCGAAGATTATGTTTTATATTGCAACTATGATAAAGAGCAGGCGTATCGTGATTCAAAAAAGTTTATTTATCTGAAAGAACCGCCCACTGCAATCTTTTGCGCGGATGATTATATGGCAATAGGAGTAATTGAGCGATTGCGCGTTGAGGGTATAAAAGTACCGGAAGAAGTTGCAGTAATCGGGTTTGATGATATAGAAATATCGACTTTTGTAACTCCGGCTCTTACAACCATCAAGCAGCCAATTTATGAAATCGGGAGAGAAGCAGCTCTGATTTTACTTGATATAATAAATGAAAAAATTGAATCTCCGGTTCAAAAAATGTTAAAAACCGAACTAATTGAAAGAGATTCCGTATAAAATTAAGTTCTTTCATTGCAACACTGACTGAACTAAGAAGAAAAGATAATAAAACCCTCTTTAGAGGGTTTTATTATATCTGAACCAAAGTTGTTAGCAAGTTTGAGGCTTTTTTGCTAAATTGCCATCCACTGAACTAAAAGGGGAGAAAGAATGAATGTTATTGTACTGGAAACAGTAAGAACCCGGTTGCGACACATAAAATCGACCGATGCAGAGTTTATTTTTAATCTTTATAATGACAAACAATTTGTCAAAAATATTGGCTACAGAGGGATAAACAGTTTTCAGAAAGCTGAAGAATATATAATTGAAAATATCCAGGGAAGTTACAAAACTAACGGATTTGGAATTTATGGCGTGGAAATGAAAGACAGCGGAAAACTTGCCGGAATTTGCGGACTTGTAAATCGCCCTCACCTCGATGATATCGATTTAGGTTATGCTTTTATGCCAAAGTACAGAGGTAAAGGTTTGGCACTTGAAACTGCAAAATCGATGAAAGAATATGCAATTAACGTACTTGAAATAGAAAAAATTGTAGCAATTGTTGATCCGAATAATGAACCATCAATTAATTTGTTAAAAAAAATTGGTATGAGTTTCGAGAAAATGATTCTTCTTCCCGGTGACACAAAAGAGATTTGCCTCTATTCATAATCGGTGGTAGCAAAAGCTACCTCGATTAAAATGATCCGACTAAGGCTGAAATTCCGATTAAAATCCAGAAAATCCACTGAAAAAGCTTAAAAATGCCTTTTTTTATTCCTGAAGTTGCTGCAATTATTAATTGAACTATTCCCATTCCCAGATATGTAATTCCGATAAATTTTGTTACATCTGCACAATTTTCAAATAAATTACAGGCTCCAAAAGCACAAATAATCAGAACCAAAGAGGTGAAAACCATAAAAACTGACATGTAATGGAATAAACTGTGCATCACTTTTTTAGGCACATTGTCGGTATCTAATTCAAGAATCGGGTGTAAAAATTGTTTACTTCCCATTGTAAAATGTCCTATCGAAGCCATTAGAGCTAAAATTCCGGCAATTAGATTTAATATATTCATCAAATTCTCCTGAAATAAACGAAACCTCCCTTAACAGGAGGCTTTAATATTACTTAACAGAATGTAAAGCTACTCTGTTTCCTTCACTATCAATTATATGTGCTATAAATCCATATTCACCAATGGATGTTTTGGGAGTGCAGATTTTCCCGCCCAGTTTTTCAACTGCTTCAAGCTGTTCCGACAAATTTTCACAGGTGAAATAGACAGTTGTTCCGGTAGTATTTGGTTCATATCCTTCTGCTTTTACTAACGCGCCAGTGGCAAATTCACCACCCTGAATCATAGGAAATGAAGCCAGCTGCATGTTAGGCATTTCCATATCTGCAAGGTCAAATCCAAACAAAGATTTGTAAAAATCCTTAGCTCTTGCCATATCTTTTACCGGAATTTCAAACCAGTTAACAACGTTTTTTTCCATTTTATCCTCTCATTTTTATAGTTGATTGTTAATGACATTTCAAAGATATTTGATTTATGAAAATTAAAAAATGTCATTAATGACAAAATTAGTGTCAATTATGACAAGGAGAAAAGCAATGAAAATCGCTGTTTTAGAGTACGAAAATGTTATAAAAAGTAGTGTCGCCGGTCCTTATGATATGTTTTCACAGCTAAATGGTCTTGCGAAAATGTTACTTCCTGACAGTGAAATTGAGGAGATTTCAGTTGAAATTTTGAGCAGTAGCAGACTCAAAAATGATGATAAATATGATCTGGTAATTGTTCCGGCAATGGAATTTTCAACCATTTTTCAGGTGCTTGAAAGAGAGCAAAATATGATCAACTGGATCAAATTACAGTATGAAAAAGGGGCTGAAATTGCATCAATTTGTCTGGGCGCTTTCCTCCTTGCAGCTACCGGATTATTGGCAAAAAAACGGGCTACAACTCACTGGATGGGAGCTGAAATTTTCAAAAAAATGTACCCTGAAACAAGACTGGTTGATGACAAAATTATTACAGATTATGACAGAATTTATACCAGCGGGGGAGCCTATTCTTTCACAACTTTGATCATTTATTTGATTGAAAAGTACTTTGGACACGAAGTCGCGATCATAGTTTCAAAGGTATTTTTGATACATATTCACGACTCGGTTCAGACTCCTTTTAACATTTTGAACCTCCAAAAGTCACACAACAACGATACAATTGAGTCGGTGCAGCGCTATATTGAAAGCAATTTTTCCAAAGGAATCAGGATAGAAGAACTGGCAAAAATGGCGAATATGACCGACAGAACTTTTATGCGAAACTTCAAAAAAGCAACCGGAAATTCACCGTATGAATATATCCAGAAAGTGAAAATTGAGAAGGCAAAAAAACTTCTTGAACTGAAGGATATCGGCATTGAACAAGTGAGTTTTGAAGTGGGGTATAATGACTTTGCGGCCTTCCGAAAAACCTTTAAAAAGTATGCAGGATTAACACCTTCCAAATACAAAAAAACTTACGGAAAAATGTTTCGTCCAGACTTCGTTTACGCTAAATAACCGAGCGGGAAATTATAGTCGCAAAATTTAAAGTTTGAAGTAAATATAATTAATAATCAGATTTATTGCTCTGATTATATTTTTGAGTGACTTCAATTCTTGAATTTCACCCATTTTTACTCCTAGTTCTCAGAGGCTCTCTAAGAGCTTCTTTCTCATTTTACCACTTACAGATAGGAAAGCAGTAAAAGTATTTGTGTATGACAAAATGTCATACAGGCAATTTTATATTCGTGTAATTTTGATTGGAGCACAACAAATATTAGATGATTAAGAGTATCAAAAATTTGAGGAGCAGATTACTCAGGGAAGGGGAGCAACATAAAGTTGAGATTTGCTTCCAGAGTGAAAATGTAGCAGGAGCAGAGAAGAGAGCAAAGTCGATTTCTATTGCTCCCGAAAAATTAAGGGAGTATAAAAAACGGAGCACTTCATTAAACCTGATTAAAGAATTTTCATTTGAAGAGGAGTGGATTCCAGATAAAATCAGACTTTATGTTACCGGAAAGTTCAGGAAAATCAGGCGCTGCCTCTAAATAAATTGATGGGAAGGTAAGTGTAAATTAACAGAATGGTTAATTTTTTAAAAAACAAACCTTGATTTACCTTAAAAATAAATCTAAAGCTTAATTTATTGTTCAAGTCTGTAATTTCTTATTTTACAACAAGTTAACAAAATAGATTAAAGTTGGATTGTTGGGAGCATTTAGGGGAAGCTAACGAAAGTATTGACTGAAAGAATAAACAGGTAAGAAACGGTAGAGAATTTGCTCCGCAGATATTTGTCAGAAAAAGAAGTATAATATATCTGATGCTCCAATCCTGAATTGTGCTTCTGAGTAAGGAGATTTTCTCTGCTCCAATGAAATTTAACCCAGATGCCACAGACAAAATCAGATTAAAATCGGGAGCAATTTTTCAAATGCCACTAGAAGCAACTACCAAAATATGTGGAGCAGATTGTTGATATTTAAGAAGAAGGTAATCTCTGCTCCGGAAAATTAGTTGCCGTATTTTGTGTGGAGCATATTTTCAGTAAGTCAATTTTTAGAAGAACATTTATCAAAGCGGCATATTTCAAGATACTGACAAAATGTCATATAAGCAAATTAACTTTCTGTTTAAGAGAGATTTTTCAAATCCCTTGGCAAACTATGGGAGGGCCGGACTTTGGACCGAAGGAATAGTGTACTGAGTTTTAGGTATGCAAAAAATGAAATTATAATCAGAATTTAAAATCTTATTAAAAAGCATCAGGCTTGAGCGAATGCAGTCAATTTTGATGATTAAAACTGACTGTGAAATTTTTGGTTTTTCCAGAGATTATTTCTCTAGACTGATCAGTCTAAAATTCGCTGAATAACAGACAAAATTTAGCAGGAAAGGTGAGTGATTCTTGGTGAATTTTTAATGGAAAATTTTAGGAAATGGAATGTCTCAAAATGAGAATTATTGAAACAAAAAAGCCGTAAAAATTTGTGATCTTTTACGGCTTCAAATTGTAAAAATTTTATCTTAGTTTAACCTGCAGGCCAGGTCATTTGTCTTCCGCCCATCAGGTGCATATGGATGTGATAAACTTCCTGTCCACCTTTTGGTCCGCAATTAAAAACAAGTCTGAATCCTTCTTCATCAATTCCTTCCTGTTTTGCAATTTCATTTGCAGCATCGAACATAAGTCCGAGAAGCTCGGCATGTTCTTTTCCCTTAATGTCGGTCACCTTTGGAATTTCAATTTTGGGAATTATCAAAATGTGGGTTGGAGCCTGCGGATTTATATCTCTGAAAGCGAGAACCTGATCGTTCTCAAAAACGATATCTGCAGGAATTTCTTTATCAATTATTTTTTGAAAAATTGTGCTCATAATCTTCTCTGATCTTGTTTATGATTTTTTATTTTCAATGCCATATTTTTTCATTTTTCCGTAGAGATGACTTCTCTGAATATCGAGTACTTCGGCAGTCTTGCTGATGTTCCAATTATTTATTTCCAGCTGCTTCTCAATAAACGCTTTCTCAGCCTTTTCTTTGAACTCCTGGAACGAATCTGCCGGATCAAGAAAATCGTTGTTTACAGAACGGTTACTGCCAAGAAGAGGCAATAAATTATTTTCGGTTATCTTTTCATCCGGAACAAGAATCAAAATTCGCTCAATCAAATTTTTCAGCTCACGTACATTTCCTGTAAATGACTGATTCTGGATCAGTTTAATTGCACCCTGAGTAAATTCCTTTTCAGAAAGTCCGTTTTTCGATTCATATATATTCACAAAATGTTTTACCAGAATCGGGATATCTTCTTTTCTTTCTCTCAGTGCCGGAACTGCAATTGGAATAACATTTAATCTGTGAAAAAGATCTTCTCTGAAATTTCCTTCTTCAATCTCGGCTTCCAGATTTTTATTTGTTGCTGCAATTATTCTTACATCAACATCTATTTTTTTATTTCCGCCAACTCGTTCAATTTTGGAATCTTCAATTGCACGAAGAACTTTTGCCTGTGCCTGCAGACTCATATCTCCAATTTCATCCAGAAAGAGAGTTCCGCCGTTGGCTTGTTCAAACTTTCCTATTCTTTGCTGACTCGCACCTGTGAAAGATCCTTTTTCGTGTCCGAATAACTCACTCTCAATCAATTCATTTGGAATTGCAGCACAATTCACCTCTACAATAGGAAACTCGGCTCTGGGGCTTTGTAAATGAATTGAGCGGGCAACAAGTTCTTTTCCTGTACCGTTTTCGCCGGTAACCATAACACGGGCCTCGGTTTTTGCAACACGTTCTACTGTTTCCAGAATTCTTTTTATTGCGGTGCTGTCGCCTAAAATAAGACTGTCTTTCTGAATTTCATCTTTTAGAAATTTGTTTTCTTTTGTCAGACTAGTCTGCTTAACCGCATTTCTGACAGAAATAAGCAGTTTTTCGCGTTCTATTGGTTTTTCGATAAAGTCGAAAGCTCCAAGTTTTGTTGCTTTTACAGCATTTTCCAGACTACTAAACGCTGATATCATAATTACGTTAATGTGAATGTCTTCTTCTTTTATCCATTCCAGAACTTCAAAGCCGTTTTTACCCGGCATCTGGATATCAAGGAAAAGTGCATCAAAATTTCCGTACTTTAATTTATCAAGCCCTGAAATTGAATCTGTGCTGTAATCAACATTGTAATCTTCATATTCGAGGATCATCTGAATGCTTTCGCAAATCTCTCTTTCATCATCAATTATCAATATTGATTTCATAATCATTCCTTTTCGTTAATTAATTGAATAAATTCATCATACTTTCTGAAAAATTCGGAAGGCATAATGTGTATGTTATTTTGCAGGGCTTCTCCGAATTGTTTCCCCAGTTCGTTTGCAATCAGGTCACGCTCATCCAACGCACCTTCTATTTTAAACGCTTCTTCGAAGAGTTCTATAAAAATACCGATAAATTCTGAAAAATTGAATAGTCTGATATTAAAACTTAAAAATGCGTTGCCGAAAAAGTGACTCAGCTTATCCCGATCCCCGTAAATTCCGGGTGGAGAATCGGAGAAAAGCTTTTTCGGGAGATTTTGGTTTTTGGGCAGATAGATTGAATCTGCAGCGCAGGGAAGCGGAACATCCCAGCTTATTCCAAACAGAGGAAGTTTAAGAGGAACTTCTTTATAAGGCACAAGCGCAAAAGTGAGCGCTAGCATTGCTTCGGAGTAATCGTTGTGATAAATTCTTATTGCATAGCTGTAAATGGAATCTACCTGAGCAAGATCCGAAGTGTTTTTTTTGATTTTAGTGAATTCGTCTGATGAAACATATTCCGATATCAGCGCAATTCCATCGTGCAGATCAGGAATATCCTGAGCTGGAATTGTAAAGGAAATTAAAAAGGTGATCAGAACAAGTTTTTTCATCTAGAGATAAAGTTTGTTTTCAATTATATATTTTTCAACTTCGGGCGGAACCAGATCAGAAATTGGAGAATTGTTTTTGAGTCGGGCCCGAATCTCGGTAGAGGATACGTCAATCACCGGAGTTTCCACAAAGTTGGCTTTGCCGAAATATTTGTTCAAAGGTTTTATAGCGGAATCGGTATTTCTTTTCATTACAATCAGATCGGCGAGTTCCAGAATTTTATCCGGTTCGCGCCAGGTGTGGAACGAAACCAGATTGTCATAGCCAATCACAAGTTCTATTTTATTATATATTTTTGAGAAATGTTCAAGGGTATTGAGCGTATAAGAGATATCACCTTTTTGGATTTCATAATCTGTAAAGTCAAATTCAGGGTGATTTTGGACTGCAAGTTTAAGCATTTCGAGTCGGTGAACAGCAGCTGTTGCTGATTTATCAGTTTTGTGAGGAGAAATATTGCAGGGGATAAAAATCAGTTTATCGAGTTTTCTTATCTCCACAAGTTTTTTTGCTGTTAAAATATGTCCTTTATGCACCGGATCAAAAGTGCCGCCAAAAATGCCAGTCTTATTCATCGTCACCATTTGTTAATATTTCTTTAATAATTTTTCTGTGTTTCACTATTTCCGTTTCATAGATCAATTTATTTTTATCGTTTGAATTACGCAGTTGTGTTTTTCTGAAAGCCAGTTTCACTGCAGATTGAATATATCTTTCAGAATGACAAGATTCAATTCCGTAAAGCGCTGTTTCTCCAGAGGAAGTTATCACTTCGGGATGGCCTTCGGGAAAGAGTCCGTTTTCAACTTCTTCGGTTAATTCAGATAAAATTAATCTTTTTTCATGTTTTATAGAAACTCTAAACATAAGAATAAAAATTGTAATGATTGCTATCATTATAAAAAAGGCAAAAATTACGGTATTTTCGAAACTGAGATTAAAATTCCAAAGAAAGTGAATTAACATTGCCAGTGCAAGTCCGGTAACAGGCAGAGTTTTTTTCGCTTTATTAAGTGAAAACTTGTACATAGCCATAAAAGCGCCGAGAGTGGCTGTGGATATACAATGCATTACGGCCGAGAACAGACTTCTAACAATCACAACCATAACCCAGGTGTAAAGTCCTGTATCCTGAGCAAAAAAGTAGAAGAAGTTTTCAGTCATCCCAAATCCGAGTCCGATAGCACCGCCGTAAACAAGTCCGTCAGTAACATTATCAAAATTTATATTTTTAAGCAGAACGATCAGAAAGAGACCTTTTGCAATTTCTTCAACCACGGGAGCTACCATAACAGCGCCCAAAAAACTGTTTGTTTCTTCGGAATAAAAGAGGTAGAGGGAAGCAGAAAATATGGCACTCATCAAAAGAGTAAGAATTACGGCACCAATTGCACCGTATCCGAATGATAATAGTACCAGACGGGCAGGTTCCGGTTCAAATTTATCATTTTTCCAGATAATATAGAGATAAACAAGCATTGGCAGAATAGCCGCAAAAACCGATTCGACGAGATACATATCAATATTAGCTCAGAAAATTAAATAAAACACAAATTATTGATATATTTTTTCTGATGCAAATTTTGAAAAAAATTGAAATAAAATTAGGGAAAATAATATTAAATATTATTATATTTGTACCTTGCTTTGAAATGCATATTTCAAAGTGGTTGAAAACCTTGCGTATAAAGGCAGGGATTTTTATATTTACCGGATATTTTTTGAGTAGTTGTGCAATGGAAATAAAATTTAACAATTTTGCTGACGGAATTCATCATTTTGAATTTGTTGAGAAAGCTTCGGAAATGGAGCTTGGTGAAGAGTTTATTGAAGATGTTCTTGTAAATTGTAAAATGGACAAATCAAACAGTCAGATTGTTCTATCTTGCGAACTACAGGTTAAAGCAGATCTTGAGTGCGACAGATGCACTGAGAACTATTTAACTGAATTGACAAACAATTTTGAAATTGTTTATCTGTTAAGCGAAAGTGAAAAAAATGAAGAGAGCGACGATTTAAGCGTTCACTACATTTCACCGGATGCTGACAAGATATCTATAAAAGATGAAGTAACAGATTTTGCTCTGCTTGCGGTTCCTTTCAAAAAGCTTTGTGATGAAAGCTGTAAAGGATTATGTACCTCTTGCGGAACAGATCTTAACAAAGAAGATTGTAATTGCGATAAAGATACGACGAATCCTGTGTGGGAACCGTTGATGAAATTAAAGGATAAATTAAATTAAATAAAACTAAGGTAGTTAATTATGGCACATCCAAAGAGAAAAATTTCTAAAGCAAGAAGAGATAAAAGAAGAACGCATTACAAAGCTACCGCTCCAGCATTAAGCACTTGTTCAAACTGTGGTGATATGAGATTAAACCACCGTGCTTGCCCTAGCTGTGGTTATTATGCTGGTCGTTCTATGTTTGTTCCAGAAGCATAAGCTTTTATATGTCAGATAATCTTATCACTTCGAAGTGTAGAATTATAGTTGATGCAATGGGGGGCGATTTCGCCCCTCAAAATGCAGTTAGGGGTGCTATTGAAGCCTTAAATTCCGATCCTTCGATTGAACTTTTCCTGACAGGAAGAAAAAACGATATAAGATCTGTACTGGATGAGTTTAATCTGTCTTTTGATGATGACCACATCATTAATACCGAAGAGGTTATTGATATGTGCGATTCTCCTACTAATGCCCTTAAAACAAAAAAAGATTCTTCTATAGTTGTTGGTGCAACACGGGTGAAAAACGGATTGGCAGATGCATTTGTCAGTGCCGGAAATACCGGAGCTATGATGGCCGCTTCCACACTTTTAATGGGAAGGATTAAAGGTGTTGGCAGACCAACAATTGGTGCTCCTATTCCGAGTCAGACAGGCGTTTGTAATCTTTTTGATGTTGGTGCCAGTGTTGACAGCAAACCTCAGCATCTTGTTGAATATGCTATAATGGGATCAATCTATGTTGAAGAGATCGACGGTATCAAATCTCCAAAAGTTGGTTTACTCAGCGTTGGAGAAGAAGAATCTAAAGGAAACGAACTAACACTTAAAGCATTAAAAATGCTTAAAGAAATAAAAAATATAAACTTCATCGGAAACGTTGAAGGAAAAGATATACTTGGCGGAAAAGCTGATATAATAGTTTGTGACGGTTATGTCGGCAATATCTTATTAAAGTTTGCAGAAAGCTTTTTGGGAATTTTAAAAGTCAAGGTGAAACAATTTGCATTTAAGAGTCTACTAAATAAAATTAAAGTCCTTTTAATGAAAGGTACTTTAAAGCAAGTGCTTTCCGATTTTAATGCAGAGGATTACGGAGGAACACCTTTGCTAGGAGTTAAAGGCATAAGTATTATCGGACACGGATCAAGTTCTGTAACTGCGATTCGTAATATGGTACTGAAAGCCAAGGAGATGCACGACAAACAACTATTACAGAAATTTGAAAAAGCGTTGAGCGACTATGGAAACTAATAACAAAACAGTTAACGCAACAATTACCGGAACCGGAATGTATTTACCGGAAAAAGTTCTTGATAATAAATATTTTGAACAGATAGTTGATACTTCCGATGAATGGATAATGACCAGAACCGGGATTAAAGAAAGAAGAATGTTAGAGGAAGGCGGAACAAGTGTTCTGGCAACAAATGCAGTTAACGATTTGTTGAAAAATACTAATACTAATCCGGAAGAGATTGATGTAATTATTGTATGTACAATTACACCTGATTATTCATTTCCTTCAACTTCTTGTCTTGTTCAAAATAATATTGGTGCTAAAAATGCCTGGGCATTTGATTTATCTGCTGCTTGTTCAGGATTTTTATTTGGCTTGCAGACAGGTGCAAGCTTAGTTAAATCAGGCCACAAAAAAGTTGTTGTAGTTGGCGCTGACAAAATGAGTGACATTGTTGATTATACCGATAGAAACACTTGCGTGCTTTTTGGTGATGCAGGTGCGGCTGTTATGCTTGAGCCAACAGAAGATCTTGAATATGGAATTCATGATTCAATATTAAAATCTGACGGTTCCGGCAAAGATTACCTTATTAGAAAAGCCGGCGGTAGTGCTTTACCAACATCAGTGGAAACTTTGGAACAAAGACTTGGTTTTGTTCATCAGGAAGGAAAAACAGTTTACAAATATGCTGTTTCAGGAATGGCCGGAGTTGCACTTGAAATTGTAGAAAGAAATAAACTAACAGGTGATGATATTGCTCATCTTGTACCTCATCAGGCAAACATCAGAATTATTGAAGCTACTGCAAAAAGAGTTGGAATACCAATGGAAAGAGTGATGTTAAACATCCAGAATTATGGTAACACAACTGCAGCTACAATTCCATTGTGTCTTGCCGAAGCTAATAAAGCCGGAAAATTAAAGAAAGGTGAAAAACTTGTTCTTGCGGCATTTGGCGGCGGATTTACATGGGGATCAATTTTATTAACTTGGAGCTAAAATGAGTAAAAAAGCATTTGTATTTCCTGGTCAGGGATCTCAGTTTGTTGGTATGGCCAAGGATTTATATGAAAATTCGGAAATAGCAAAAGAATTAATAGATAAAGCTAATGAAGCCATAGGTGCAGATCTTTCAAAAATTATGTTTGAAGGACCTATGGATGATCTTAAATTGACTAATAACACACAACCTGCAATTTTTGTTCACAGTGTTGTGCTTAACAGTCTTATTAAAAGCGTTAAACCTGATATGGTTGCCGGACACAGCTTAGGTGAGTATTCTGCTTTGGTTGCCGCAGGTGCAATTGAATATGCAGATGCTGTTAAACTTGTAAGATTCCGAGGCGAAGGAATGTTACAGGCCGGAATTGATCATCCGGGTACTATGGCAGCAGTTGTTGGCGCTGCTACTGAAAAAATTGAAGAATGCTGCAAGCAGGCTTCTGAAAAAGGAATTGTTCAATGTGCAAATATTAATTCACCGGGACAAATAGTAATTTCTGGTTCTGTTGAAGGTGTAAAAGAAGCAATGGTTCTTTGCAAAGAAAATGGCGCAAAAATAGTGAAAGAATTACCTGTAAGTGGTGCTTTCCATTCACCGTTAATGCAGAGCGCTAAAGACAGTCTTAAAGGAGAACTTGAAAATTACAATTTCTCTGATGCACAAATTCCTGTTTATGCTAATGTTACTGCTCAGGCAGTTACTGATAAAAATGAAATTAAAAATTTACTATTTGAACAGGTTACTGCTCCTGTGCGCTGGGAAGAAACTATCATTAATATGATAAATGACGGCGCAGATGAGTTTTACGAAGTTGGTCCTGGTAAAGTATTACAGGGACTAATAAAAAGAATTAACAAAGAAGTTAAAGTTTTTGGTATCTCCTCATACGAGGATTTGGAAAAATATATGTAATTTTGCGCTATTTTTCCACCTGGAAACCAAAAATAAATAATGTTATATTTACGTAATTTTAAAATTCAATCAATAATTAGATAAGGAAATTGAAGTGAATTTAAAAGGAAAGAGAGCAATAGTAACCGGTGGTTCAAGAGGTATTGGTAAAGCAATTGTAATGGAATTGGCATCAAAAGGATGCGATGTTGTTTTTACTGATATCAGTTTCGGTGATAATACACCGGAAGGACAAGCCGAATCATTTAAGAAAGAACTTGATACAGATTCTAAAATATACGCTTTTAAAGCAAATGCCGCTCTATTTGAAGATGCGCAGGCAACAGTTGATTTTGCAGTAGAAAAACTTGGCGGACTTGATATTCTTGTAAACAATGTTGGTATGACTAAAGATAATTTAGTATTAAGAATGTCAGAAGCTGATTTTGATGCAGTAATTAATGTTAACTTGAAAAGTGTATTTAACTATACTAAAGCTGCGCTTAAACCGATGATGGGGCAGCGTTACGGTAAAATAGTTAATATGGCTTCTGTAGTTGGTGTGATGGGTAATCCTGGTCAGGCTAACTATGTTGCATCTAAAGCCGGAATTATTGGTATGACTAAATCTAACGCATTAGAATTTGCAAGCAGAAACATTAATGTAAATGCTATTGCTCCCGGGTTTATTCAGACTGAAATGACGGATAAATTAAATGACAAACAAAAAGAAGCAATTATGAGCCAGGTTCCTTTGAAAAAATTAGGACAGGTTCAGGATATCGCCAAAACAGTTGCATTTTTAAGTAGCACTGATTCAGATTATATAACTGGTCAGGTAATTTCTGTTGATGGCGGAATGGCAAGGTAAACTATTAATTAATCAAAAATACAAAAAACATTCACAGAGGAGTGGAAAATGAACGTTGAAGCTAAAGTTAAAGAAATCGTAGTTGACAAATTAGGTGTTGAAGAATCACAAATCACATCTGAAGCTTCTTTCACAAATGATTTAGGTGCTGACTCATTAGATATAGTTGAATTAGTAATGGGTTTTGAATCAGAATTTGATATTTCAATTCCTGATGAAGATGCTGAAAAAATCGGTACAGTAGGCGATGCTGTTAAATATCTAACTGAAAAAGTATCTTAATTTTTTTTACTAGAGGTTGTCTGGATTTTTCTGAATGAGTTTATCGAAATGTTAAAATTTCGGCAAATTCGCTTTGATCAATATCGGGCAACCTCTATTTCAATTTTTTAAACAATCTGTTTGGAAATTATTATGACAAAAAGAAGAGTTGTTGTAACCGGTATGGGTACTCTTACCCCAATTGGTAATTCTCTTGAAGAATTCTGGAATGGATTACTTTCCGGGAAAAGTGGTGCCGGTAAAATAACTAAATTTGATACAACAGATTTTACTACCAAAATTGCTTGCGAAGTAAAAGATTTTGATGTATCAAAATATATTGAGAAAAAAGCTGCCAAAAGAATGGATATGTACACTCAGTATGGTATGGCGGCTTCAATTATGGCAATGGAAGATGCAAATATCAATCTTGAAGAGATTGATTGCGAACTGTTTGGCGTTATCTTCGGAAGCGGCATAGGAGGAATGTCTACTTTTGAAGAACAACATACAAACTATATGGAAAAAGGACCAAAAAGAATCAGTCCGTTCTTTGTTCCTATGATGATTTCTGATATTGCTGCCGGACAAATTTCAATGCAGTTTGGATTGAAAGGTCCTAACTATGCAACAGTTTCTGCTTGTGCCACAGGCGCTCACGCTATTGGAGATGCTTTTATGCACATTCAGAGAGGTTCTGCTAACTTAATGTTATGCGGCGGCTCAGAAGCTGCAATTACTCCAATGTCTATTGGCGGATTTAACTCTGCAAAAGCCTTATCTACACGCAACGACGATCCGTTAAAAGCTTCCAGACCATTTGATCAGGAACGCGACGGTTTCTTGATGGGTGAAGGTGGTGCTACTTTAGTACTTGAAGAATTGGAACACGCGAAAAAACGTGGTGCAAAAATATACGCTGAATTAACAGGTATTGGTTTCTCAGGCGATGCTCATCATTTAACTGCCCCTGCTCCTGAAGGTGAAGGCGCGCAGCGTGCAATGAAAGCCGCTATGAAAGATGCTGGTGTTAAACCGGAACAAATTGAATATATCAATGCTCACGGTACATCTACACCATTAAACGATCTTAACGAAACCAAAGCAATAAAAGCCGTATTTGGCGATCACGCTTATAAGTTGAATGTAAGCTCAACTAAATCTATGACTGGTCACCTTCTTGGTGCTGCCGGTGCTGTTGAAGCTGCTGCAACTGTTATGGCGTTAAAGGAAGGAAAAATCCCTCCGACAATCAATTACGAAAAACCGGATCCTGAACTGGATCTTAATTATACACCAAACACTGTTGTTGAAAAAGACATTAAATTTGCAATCAGTAATGTTTTTGGTTTTGGTGGACATAATGCTTC
This sequence comes from Rhodothermaceae bacterium, assembly GCA_041725875.1. Lineage (GTDB taxonomy): Bacteria > Bacteroidota > Ignavibacteria > Ignavibacteriales > Melioribacteraceae > JBGRQB01. The sequence continues at coordinate 17,276 of JBGRQB010000003.1, read as the reverse complement.
TTTATTATTTCAAAAGTATGAAGGTTAGTATTGTTTAGTAAATTTTTAGATTGGATAATTGATCTAAAAATCGCTTTTTCAGAAAAGGAAAAAGAGAGTCCAAAAGATATATTCAAAGCCTTTAACAAAAAGTTAAAGGCTTTGGAATCTGTTTTACGTTTCTCTATTACTGAAAAAAGCCTTTTTGTAAAAGCGCTTACCCATCGTTCATTTCTCGAAATTGAACCCAAACTTCTTAAATCAAACGAACGTCTTGAGTTTTTAGGCGATTCGGTACTTGGAGTTATTGTTGCGGAGTATCTCTTCAAAAACTTTCTTGATGACAGCGAAGGTTTTTTAACAAAAGCTCGTGCCCGACTCGTAAACAAATCTATGCTTGCCGAAGCAGCTAATCTTATAGATCTTAAAGAGTTTATTCTTTTTGATAAGAGATATATTAAATCTTCTCAAAAGGGAATGGATACTATTTCTGCCGATGCTATGGAAGCACTTATTGGTGCTATCTATCTTGATGCCGGACTTGAAAAAGCTGAAGAGTTTGTTATCAGAAATATTATTCTTCCTTTCATTAACACCGATAAATTTAAGCAGGATGAAAATTATAAAGGCCAATTGCTTGAATATACTCACGCCAACAAACTTTCACCGCCAATATATAAACTGCTTAAAGAAGAAGGTCCCGAACATCTTAAAGAGTTTACAATTGAAGTTTTTATCGGAGCTGAGAGCTTTGGAATTGGTTTTGGAAGAAACAAAAAAGCCACTGAACAGGAAGCTGCCAAAAAAGCTCTTGAAAGAGTAAAAATTATCACTGCCGAGTAAAATTATCATTCTCATAAACTGAATTTTGATGTAAATCAGCCACTGAAATTATGTAAGTGCTTATATAAGTCGAACTAATATTTATATCCCTCTGTTCACAAACTGATGTTTTAAGTTCTAAGATAAATTCATGTCAACGCCTGCTTCCGGGCAAAAATTAAATCTGATAAAAATTTCCTTATTTACAAATATTTTTTAGCAATTTTCAGGCTTTTATGTATATTTAAGTGCTTAAATAAATTTAATTAAATAACAAATTTTTAAATATTTTTAATTGAGAAAAACATTATGGGAAAATTCGATTTTAGTGACCAGTTTGTAAATCGTCATAACGGTCCTCGCCCTGAAGATGTTCAGGAAATGTTAAAAGTTGTTGATGTTAATTCATTGGATGAATTGATTGAAAAAACTGTTCCTTCAAAAATCAGACTTGAAAAAGAAATGGAACTTGATGAAGCAGTGACAGAACATGAATTTTTAACCCACTTGAGAAGTATTGCTTCAAAAAATAAAATTTATAAAACTTACATTGGAATGGGGTATTATCCTACAATTACTCCGTCTGTAATTATCAGAAATATTTTACAGAATCCGGGATGGTACACTCAGTACACTCCTTACCAGGCTGAAATTTCGCAGGGAAGACTTGCCGCATTATTAAACTTCCAGACAATGCTTTCAGATCTTACTGCTTTACCTCTTGCTAATGCTTCATTGCTTGACGAAGCAACTGCTGCTGCAGAAGCAATGGGAATGTTTTACGCTTCACGTAAAAGAGCGAAAAAGAATTCTAATGTATTTTTTGTTTCGGATGAATGTTTACCTCAAACTATAGATGTATTAAAAACAAGAGCTTATACTCTTGGTATTGAATTGAGAATTGGAAACTATAAAGAACTCGAATTAACTGAAGATATCTTTGGTATTCTTGTTCAGTATCCTTCAGCAGATGGTGCAATTTACGATTACACCGAACTTTTTGAAAAAGCTGCTGAAATGGGAATTTTTAAATGTGTTGCAGCTGATTTATTGAGTCTTGCAATATTAACTCCTCCGGGAGAGTTTGGTGCTGACTGTGTAGTTGGTTCCACACAGCGTTTTGGTGTTCCAATGGGATATGGCGGTCCGCACGCAGGTTACTTTGTAACTAAAGAAGATTTCAAACGCCAGATTCCGGGAAGAATAATTGGTACTTCAATTGACGGTGACGGAAAACCTGCTTTAAGAATGGCTTTACAGACACGCGAGCAGCATATCAAGCGTGAAAAAGCTACAAGTAACATTTGTACTGCTCAGGTTCTATTGGCAATTATGGCGGGAATGTACGCTGTTTATCACGGGCCAAAAGGAATTAAAGCCATTGCTCAAAAGACTCACAATCTTACACTGGCTTTTGCAGAAGGTGTTCAGAAACTTGGTCTTGAACAACAAAACCAGTTTTTCTTTGATACTGTTAAAGTTAAAATTGATTCTGCAAAAGTAAATGAATTAGCACTGCAGAAAGAGATAAACATTCGTGTTATCAATAGTGAATATGTTGGTGTTTCTTTTGCTGAAAACAATAATATTAATGATGTAAATGAATTGCTTGCAGTTTTTGCCGAAGCAGCAGGAAAAGATGCTGTTACAGTTAACGACTGTACTGAAACTTTACCTGAATGCTGTATCAGAAAATCTGAATATATGACTCATCCTGTTTTTAACTCATACCATTCTGAAACAGAAATGATGAGATACATAAAGAAACTTGAATCAAGAGATTTATCCTTAACAAGCTCAATGATTCCTCTTGGTTCTTGTACAATGAAATTAAATGCCGCAACTGAAATGCTGGGTATTGACTGGCCGGAATTTGCACAGCTGCATCCGTTTATTCCTGCTGATCAGGCTGCCGGTTACAGAGAATTATTCACCGAACTTGAAAAACAGTTATGCGTTATTACCGGATTCAGCGGTTGCTCTTTACAGCCTAACTCAGGTGCAAATGGTGAATATGCGGGTCTGCTTGTAATTAAAAAATATCATGAAGACAGAGGAGATGGACACAGAAACATTGTAATTATTCCTTCATCTGCTCACGGTACAAATCCTGCAAGTGCAATAATGGCAGGCGGAAAAATAGTTATTGTTAAATGTGACGATCACGGAAATATTGATGTTGAAGATTTAAGAGCTAAAGCTGAAGAGCATAAAGATAATCTTTCTTCATTAATGATTACTTATCCTTCAACTCACGGTGTGTTTGAAGAATCAATTATGGAAATTTGTGAAATCATTCATAAAAACGGCGGACAAGTTTATATGGACGGCGCAAATATGAATGCACAAGTTGGGTTGACAAGTCCTTACAACATCGGAGCGGATGTTTGTCATCTTAACTTACATAAAACATTTGCAATACCTCACGGCGGCGGCGGTCCTGGTGTTGGTCCAATCTGCGTTGCAGAACATTTGGTTCCGTTTTTACCTGGTCACGCAGTTGTAAACATCGGTTCTGAAAAAGCTGCTACAGCAGTTTCAGCAGCTCCTTGGGGAAGTGCCAATGTAACTTTAATTACTTATGCTTACATCAAAATGATGGGTGCTGAAGGATTAACAGAAGCAACAAAAATTGCAATGTTAAATGCTAATTATTTAAGAGCAAAATTAGCTGAGCATTATGAAATTCTTTATACAGGTTCCAACGGAATGTGCGCACACGAAATGATAGTTGATATGCGCGAATTCAAAGCGTCAGCCGGTATTGAAGTTGAAGATATTGCAAAAAGACTTATGGATTTCAGCTATCACGCACCAACTGTTGCGTTCCCGGTTCCGGGTACATTAATGGTTGAACCGACAGAAAGTGAAAGTAAAGCTGAACTTGATAAATTTATTGAAGCAATGGCTGCTATCAGAGCTGAAATTGCTGAAATTGAAAATGGTCAGGCTGAAAAAGAAAATAACATATTGAAAAACGCTCCTCATACTGCTCAGGTTTGCGCTGCAGAAGAATGGAATAAACCATATCCACGCGAAAAAGCAGGATACCCTGTTGAGTATTTGCGCGATAGTAAATTCTGGCCGTTTGTAGGAAGAGTTGATAATGCTTATGGCGACAGAAACCTTGTTTGTTCCTGCTTACCTGTTGAAGCTTATCAGGACGCTTAGTGAAAGACATAAAAGATATATTATTGCAGTCGAAAACTGTAGCAATTGTAGGTTTATCTTCTAATCCCGAAAAGGCGAGTCGAAAGGTAGCTGAGTTTTTGATTGAAAATGGTTTTACGGTGGTCGGTGTTAATCCGGCCATCGGCAAAGCCGGTAATATTGACGTATATCCAAGTCTGCTTGAAATTCCTTTTCCCATTGATATTGTTGATGTTTTCAGAAAATCAGAAGACATTCCTTCCATTATTCCCGATGTATTAAAAATTAACCCAACTGTACTTTGGCTCCAGCTTGGTATCAGAAATGACAAAGTTTTAGAAGAAGTGCAAAAAAAAGGTATCTTTACAATACAAGATAAATGTATTAAAATAGAGACTCTAAAATATTTATTTTAATATTCCCAAAGGATTTTATGAAGTTTTTCATTTTGGCATTTTTGCTGATTTGTTCCTGTGGTTTGTTTGCCCAAAATGCAGATACACTGTCAATAGGATATGATGAAGTTATAAAAATAGATTCAATTAAAATTATTGGAAACGATGTAACGGAAGAGTTTGTTATTAAAAGAGAATTGACTTTTTCAGAAGGAAGTAGTGTTTCCGGAAAAGATTTTGAATATAACAAAGAAAGAATATACAGTCTGGGATTATTTAATAAAGTAGAAATTTTTCCTGTAAAAAAGGATGAAATTATTTATGCAAATATTGTTGTAAAAGAAACCTGGTACATTTTTCCTCTTCCTTTTATTGAGAACAAAGGTGCAGATTTCAAACGCGCACGTTTCGGATTTTTACTTTTATATAAAAATGTAAGAGGCAGAAATGAAACTATTTCCGCTAAAGCCGGCTTTGGCTACGATCCGTTTTACTCTTTAACTTTTCAGTCGCCGTTGCTTTTCAGAAATACCGATTTGCAGTTTACCGCGGGTCTGGTAAGTATGAAAACTTCCAACAAAAGTGATTACATAAAAGAAAAACTTTACGCTCAGGGAAAAGGAAATTTTGATTACAGATCTATCCGGGGTTTTGTTGGACTCGGAAAAAGAATAAATAAATTTAACCGACTTTTTGTTAATTTTAGTTTTTCTCACCTTGAAATGCCGATTCTTATGGAAGAGCTTACATACTCAGGTGAAAAGGAAGATAATATTTTTTCAACCGGACTCCTATACGAGTTTGATAATCGCGATCTTGTTCAAAATTCAACAAACGGTATCTATTTTATAGGGGCTTTCGGACACAGCGGTTTTGGAGCAAATGATGTTTCTGTGAATACTTTTAGTCTGGATTTTAGACATTATTTCAAGCTTACCAAAAGTTTGTATGCAAAATACAGATTGTACGGGCGAAATATTTATGGTGATAATCTGGCAAGATATTCTTATTCTTATCTTGGAGTTCAGGAGTTTGTGCGCGGACACAAAAACGATCAGCGGGAAGCGAAAAACATGCTCTTTGGTTCTTTTGAGTTAAATTATTCTATCTTAAAAGAATGGAACTTCAGTTTTAAACTTCCGTTAATTCCGGAAAAACTTACAAGCTACAGAATAGGAATTATTGCAAAAGTTTTTGCAGATGCAGGAACAGTTTACAACGGTTATAAAACATTAAATTTTAACGGATTTGATTCCGGTTATGGTGCGGGAATAATGCTTTTGGTTCTGCCTCATAATGCTTTTAGATTTGATTATGCAGTTAACAAATATGGAAAAGGAGAATTTATCTTTGGAACAGGATTTTCTTTCTGATATTGAACTTTATTTTACCTCTGCTGAAAATGTAAAGGAAAGTACATTGGCAATTACAGGTGATGAATGCAAACACATCACAAGAGTTATGCGTCATCAGCCGGGCGATAAATTATTTGTAACTGACGGCAGCGGAAGCATATTTGAGACCGAAATAAATTCTGCGGCTAAATCTGAAGTAATTTGTGAAATAAAAAATAGATTGAGTTACAAAAAACAGCTTCCAAATGTGGTTGTTTGTATTCCGCGATTAAGGAGTCAGGACAGATTTGAATTTGCACTTGAAAAATGTATTGAACTCGGAATTACAGAATTTATTGTTTACACAGCGGAAAGAAGTGTTGCAAAAGGGGAAAAATTAGAGAGATGGAATAAAATTGCATTATCGGCAATGAAGCAGAGTCTGAGAAGCTTTTTACCGAACATCGGTTACAAAAAATCACTTTCCGAATTATTGCAGACAGAAAACAATGTTTTATATTTTGATCAGAAAAGTGAATTATCTGTTAAGGATAAAATAAACGAACTGAAAGAGAACGAAGTAAAAACTCTTCTGATATTTGGTCCTGAAGGGGGATTAAGTGAAAAAGAGTTTAATATTTTAAAAGAAAAAGGGATTGCCTGTCAGTTAACATCCAACAGATTGAGAGCAGAAACTGCAATAGTAACAGCGGTTTCGGTAATTTCGGTTTAATCAGTCGTTTTTACAAAGATCGTAAGAAAGACCAATTTTATTAAACAAATCATCACACAAATCATTTTCATCTTCAACAACTGCAAATGCCAGCCATTTTTCAGGGGAGACAGGAAGAACTTTATAAACAGGATATTTTTCTTCTGGCTTTTCTGTATAAAACTCTACAGCTAAATGATTTTTTTTGATTTTAAGTGAAAGGAAATTTTTTTTTGCTTTGAATTGAATTGAAGTTTTTACTGGATTAATTTTGAATGATCCGAATCTTTCAAGTCGAGAAACAAAATTACTGTATAAATCATAAATGTGAGGTGGTTTGTTCTCGAAGTGTTTGCCGATCTCAACAATGGTACAGGAGTGCCATTGATTGATATTATTAAATTCCTTTTTACAAATCGGACAAATCCAGGGCATAAATTTTCCATAAATGTAAGTGACGAAAACTCAATATAATAATAAAAAGCGAAAAAATAAGTAAAAAATCGATTTGTTTATTTGTACGGAAATTCCGTATATTTATTTCTACGGAAAATCAGTAAATATTAAGGTTGCTTATGAAGTGGTTAACAAAATCGGAAGAAATGCTTCTTCTGGCCATCTGGCGCTTAAAAGAAAATTCATACGGAGTTACAATCAGAAAACAGTTGATGGAAGTAACTGGAGAGAATATGACCTACGGAACTCTTTACAGTTCGCTTGATCAATTGTACAGAAAAGGGTATGTGAAAAAGCGTGACGGTGATCCGAGTCCGGAAAGAGGGGGCCGAAGAAAAATATTTTATTCTCTAACGGAAAAAGGATTGGATGCTTTGCAAAAGACAAAAGAATTAAACCTTTTGCTTTGGGATGGTATTGATAATCTTGAATTAAAAACTGCAAAATAATTTGCAACAAATAATGAAATATTTAGAGAAAACAGATGAAAAAGAGAGTTAGACCTCCAAAACTGCATGAATTTATCTTAAAAAAAATCACGGCTTCCAATCAGGAAAGTTTTGTTTTAGGTGATTATGAAGAGGATTATAATCTTATTGTTGATAAATCCGGGAAAAAAGTAGCTGATAAATGGTACAGAAAAGAGGTGCTTAATTCATTAATTCCTTTTATATCAAACAAAACTAATTGGGGGATTGTTATGTTTGGAAATTACTTAAAGATAGCTTTCAGAAATATCAAAAAACATAAAGGATTTTCATTTATCAATATTCTGGGATTGTCAATCGGGTTGATGTGTACAATTCTTATTTTATTGTGGGTAAATGAACAGCTTAGTTTTGATAAGTTCAACAAAAAAGCAGAAAACATTTATGTTCTTAATCGCGATTATTATAATGGTAACGGAGTTCGCAGTCTGCATTTAAGAAATGTTGCACCGGCTATTGCTCCAAAAGTCAGAGACGAAATTCCGGAAACTGAAAAAATTGCCAGAATAAGACATTACGGGTCTGTTTTCGGCAACGGGAAGAAGAATTTTAAGGAAGGCAGAGTCTATTTTGCAGAACAGGAAATTTTTGATATTCTGGATTTCAATTCTTTATCAGGCGATTTGACAAACGCTTTGAAAGAACCTTACAGTATTATTATAACTGAAAAGATTGCGGAAAAATACTTTGGTTCTGTTAATTCGGTAGGTGAAACTCTGATTATGAAAACCTACGGAGAAAATGTGAATTTCAGGATAACCGGGGTGATAGAATCTCTTCCGTTTACGTCTCATTTTCAGCCGGAATTTCTAATTTCATTTTCAAGTTATGAATCAATGTTTGGGAAAGAAGTATTGGAAAGATGGAGCAATAATAATTTTAAAACCTATCTTTTACTTTATCCAAATACAGATTTGAATTTGCTTCAAACCAAACTGGATAAAATAATTAATGACAGATTTCCTGAAAACGGAATAAAAAACAACAGACTAATTCTGCAAAATATTTTAGATATTCATCTTGACGGCGACAAAAGCAGAATTTACATTACCAGCACACTTGCAATTTTTATCCTCTTAATTGCCTGTCTCAATTTTATGAACCTGAGTACGGCTCGCTCCGTTACCAGATCGAAAGAAGTGAGTATAAGAAAATCTATTGGAGCTTTGAGAAAAGAACTGATAAAGCAGTTTTTGGGTGAATCTGTAATTTTGACAATGATTTCTCTGACAGTTTCCCTACTGCTGATTTTAATTGTGCTGCCTTCATTTAATAATTTGTTCAGATCGGAAATTAGTCCGACCTCAATAATTAATTTGAAATTTCTTTTAATTGCAATTGGTTTTGGAGTTTTTACCGGAATTATCACAGGATTTTATCCGGCAATTTATCTTTCCAGATTTAACCCAATCAGTGTTTTGAATAAAATTGGTTCAGGGAAAAAAAGAAAATTTTCTATCAGAACAGCGCTGGTGATTTTTCAATTCAGTCTGGCAATATTTTTAATTATTTGCGTGGGTATTCTGCAAAATCAGATGGAGTTTATCAGTAATAAAAATCTGGGGTACAATAAAGAAAATATCCTTTTGATCAACTCAAATAAATATATCAGCGAGCATATTACGCAGGTTAAGACAGAGCTTTTAAGAAATAAAAATGTTAAAAGTGTAACGATTGCAAAGCGTGTTCCTTCCGGTTATTTAGATGATGATTCAGGTCTGCAGATTTACGACAAAGATAAATTTTCCGATGTGGATTTCAGAGTGGCTTATCTTGATGTTGATTCAGATTATCTCAGCACCTTTGGAATTAATGTTGCAGCGGGAAGAAATTTTTCAAAAGATATAAAATCAGATTATAACGAGGCGTTTATTCTTAACCGAATTGCTGTGGAAAAATTAGGGTGGATTTCTCCGGATGCTGCTGTCGGGAAAAGTGTAAAGTATGGCGGTGTGCAAGGAAAAATCATTGGAGTTGTTGAGAATTTCCATTTCGAATCCCTGCATGAACCGTTAAAACCTTTTGTGATGCGCTTTAAAGAAAATGGAAAAAACAGAATTGCAATTAAAATTGCTTCGGAAGATACAGAGGCAACAATTAATTTCCTTAAAAATAAATGGATGATTTATGAACCTGGATTCCCGTTTGTTTATAATTTTCTCGATGATGTTTTACAACGCCGATATATTCTTGAAAGTATTTTGAAGCAGATTTTTACTCTTGCAGTATTTTTTGCAATTTTTGTTGCCTGTCTGGGTCTGCTCGGACTCTCGGCATTTTCAATTGAACAGAGAATTAAAGAGATAGGCATCAGAAAAGTTCTGGGAGCAAATTCATCTCAAATTATTTTTATTCTCTCAAAAGAATTTGGCAAATGGATTTTAATTTCCAATATTTTTGCCTGGCCCTTTGCTTATATCTTTATGGATGAACTGCTGAATATCTTTGCTTTCAGAATAAGTTTATCCGCAGAAACCTTTCTTTTGGCAGGAACTGTTACATTTTTTGTTGCAATGTTTACAGTCTTTACCCAGGCCGGGAAAGCTGCAGCAAGCAATCCGGTAAAATCACTCAGAGTTGAATCTTAAAAGTTTCAGACCGGCACAGCCGGTCTTTTTTTTATAATTTCATATTGATTTTATCCAACTTTTGGAAGATATTTGCGTCTAAGTTTTTAAATCCAAAAAATGGAAGAAATAAGATCTTATGAAATTACTAACAAGAAAAGAAGAAATGGTACTTCTGGCAATCTATCATCAGGAAGGAAAATCGAGTCTGGTGGAAGTGCGGGAGTATCTGCTTGAACAAGCTAACAGTCCGATGCAGATAAGCACAATCCACGCGGTTCTTGACAGGCTGGAAAAATCAGGGTATCTGAAATCGGGAACAGGAGCGCCCACATTTAAAAGAGGCGGAAAAGCTGTAAAGTTTTACGAATTCACTAAAAAAGGTAAAGAAGCGCTTGCTGAATTAAAAGCTGTTACAGAAGCTTTATGGAAAGGTGTTAATGTTTAATAGCAAATCAAAATATAAACCACCCTTTTTAGCCGCAAAATTAATGGAGTTGATTCTTCCGCAAGATGCAAAAGAATATCTGCTGGGAGATTTTGAATCAATATATAATCAAAAACGTGAAGATAACGGAAGGAGTTATGCTTTTTTCTGGTACTGGTTTCAGATAATTGCTAATGCACCCCGGTTTATCTTTACTTCACTACAATGGGGGATTGTAATGTACAAAAACTATCTAAAGGTAACTTTAAGAAATCTGGCACGAAATAAACTGTTTTCAGCAATTAATATTGGCGGACTCGCAATTGGTTTAACAGCATTTGGATTAATTCTGCTGTTTATGATCAGTGAGTTGAGTTACGATAAATTTTTCAAAGATTCGGAAAGATTGTATAAACTTTCCAATAATTTAGTTGTTAACGGACAAGATGACTTTATTGCTCTTACTCCTCCGGGATGGGCAAAATATCTGAAAAAAGATTTTCCTGAAATTGAAGAAAGTGTTTTAATGTCGGTGAGATTTGAACAGCCTGTTATCTGGCAGGAAAAAAGATTTTCCGAAAATGTGTATTACTCCACAAAAGACTTTTTTAAGGTTCTCTCTTATGATTTAATAAGCGGAGATCCTGAAACTGCTCTGCGCGATCCTAATTCGCTGGTTATTTCTTCAACACTTGCAAAAAAACTTTTCGGAACCGAAAATGCGCTGAACAAAGTTGTTCAGGTTGATGATGAAAGTGGCTATAAAATTACAGGAGTAATGAGAGATGTTCCAAAAAATTCGAGTCTGAAATTCTCTGCGTTAATTTCAATGTCAACTACAGAAAAAACTGAAGCAGGCAGAGAAAGACTAAGTGATATGATTGGCAGTAATTTTCTTCATTATTTTAAGTTTCGTGAAAATGCCGATGTAGAATCTTTTGGGTTAAAAATTAAAGATCATTTCAAAAAATATGGCGAACAACCGGAATATTTTACAATAAATCCATTCATAGAAAAAGTAGCTGATATCTATCTTTATTCAAAAACTTCATATAATAACGGCGAAAAAGGGAGTATAAAACACCTGTACATCATGGGGGGAGTTGCGGGATTTATACTTTTGATGGCCGGAATTAATTTTACAAATCTTACTACCTCATCCTCAATTCAAAAAGCAAAAGAGATAGGAATAAGAAAAGTTAACGGCGGAAACAGAGGTGATATTATTAAACAGTTAATGGGAGATTCTGTAATTGTTGCATTTATCTCCTTTGCAATTGCAATAGTGGCAATTCCTTTTTTATTGTCGTTCTTTAATGATCTTTCCGGAAAGCATTTTATCTATTCAGATATTTTTAACCTGAAATTTATTCTGATTCTTATTTCGGTTTCTGTTTTCACCGGCTTAACAGCAGGAGTTTATCCTTCTCTCTATTTATCCGCTTTTCAACCTGTAAAAATATTGAGAGGAGAAATTACAAAAGGAAAAGCTTCTTCAAACTTCAGAAAAGCTCTGGTTGTATTTCAATTTGTAACTTCAGTGGTTTTAATTATCACAACATTTATTTTATCCCGACAATTACATTATTTGAAATTTAAAGATGTTGGATTCAAAAAAGAAAATGTTGTTGTACTTCCGCTTAATAACTATGAAATCAAAAAACAGTGCGAGACTCTCAAAACTCAGCTAATGGGAGAGAAAACTATATTAAATGCTTCCGTAAGTTCAAGAATGATGGGAAGTGTTTTCAGCGGCTGGTCAATGTCAGATAACAAAAGCAATAAATATTCCTGTACGGTTATGTTTGCTGATGAAAACTATGTTGAGACGCTTAATCTAAAGATTTTAAAAGGACGAGAATTATCGCTGGATTATCCTACTGATAAAGAGGAAGGATTTCTTGTAAATGAAAAAGCAGTAAAAATACTTGGTTACGACGATCCGATTGGAAAACCAATTCAAATTGGAACCGGACTGACGGGTAAAATTATCGGTGTGATGAAAGATTTTAATTTCCAGTCGCTCGAAAACAACATTGAACCACTTGTAGTAAAATATTACCTTAAAGAAACTTTCACCAGAAAATTTATAAATATAAAAATTGCGGGCGGACAAACAGAAGAGGCGCTTGCTGCAATTAAAAAACATTTCATCAAATTTTCATCAGAAGATAGTTTTAACCCGGTATTTCTGGATGATCACCTGAACTCTCTTTATAAGGATCAGGAGAAACTGGGACGCGTAATAAATGTATTTTCTGTTCTGGCCGTAATAATTGGTTGTCTGGGATTATTTGGCTTATCTGCATTTGCCACAATGAAAAGAAAAAAAGAAGTCGGGATAAGAAAAGTATTAGGCAGTTCTGAATTGGAAATTACATTATTACTTGTAAAAGATTTTGCAGTTCTTGTTCTGATTGCAATTTTTATAGCTGTTCCTGTGTCTTATTACATTGGTGAAATGTATCTGAACGGCTTTCCTTACAGAATAGATGTTACAGCGGATGTGTTTATTTATTCCGGAATAATTGCTTTTTTAATAGCAACAATTACGGTCGGCTATCATTCGTTAAAAGCAGCTTTTTCAAACCCGATTGACTCAATAAAGTATGAATAACAATATGCCAAAGATTGCAAAAATAATATTGAATTTAATATTGCCTGATGATATGAGAGAGTATTTGTCAGGCGATATTGAGGATATATACAATTCAAAACGGGAAAAACAGGGGTTGTTGTTTGCTTATCTGTGGTGTTATTATACGGTTTTGGTTAACATTCCCGGTTTTTTGAAATCATCAATTCAATGGGGGAGTACAATGTTTTTGAAAAACTTAAAATTGTCGTTCAGACATTTATGGCGACAGAAAATTTTTTCTGCAATTAATATTACCGGATTGTCTTTAAGTCTGCTGGCAGCAGTATTCATTTGGCTGTGGATAAATGACGAAATGAGTTATGATAAATTTCATAAAAATATCGAATCGATTTATACTATTGAAACAAATTTTAAATATGGAAATGAAAACCATATCTGGAAGGCAACACCACAAATGCTTGGTGAGCAATTGCAAAATGATTTTGAAGATGTAACAGATTTTGTAACTCTTCACAGAGGTTACAGAGTTTTCCTGAAAGCTGGCGAAGATGTTTTTCAGACCAGAAAATGTTTTTATACTACACCCGAGATTTCGAAAATTTTTGATATTAATCTGATAAAAGGAGAAATATCAGAAGCGTTGAAAAATAAGGAATCGATTGTTTTATCTGAAAAAGCTGCTAAAAAACATTTTGGAGATACTGATCCGGTTGGAAAAAGAGTAATTCTTAATAATAACCAAAATTTACTTGTAACCGGGGTGTTTAAAGATATTCCAGCAAATTCTCATCTCGAAATAGATTATCTCATTCCATTGTCATTGCTTAAGCCATCTAACGATTGGGGAAAGTATGATTATTACAATTATGTAAAAATTTATGATCAGAATCGTGTAGCAGATTTTTCGGTCCGACTTGAAAATTATCTTGATAAATTTAAACAATCAGATGCCAAACTTTATTTGCGTCCGGTAAAAGATATTCATCTCTATACGGTTTATGGAAAAGGTAATATTAACAACATATACTTTTTTGCTGCTATCGGACTTGTAATTCTTATCGTCGGAGCTATTAATTATATAAATCTTTCCACTGCAAGATCAACTCAGAGAGAGAAGGAAGTCGGGATAAGAAAAGTAGTTGGCGCTGATAAAAACGATCTTGTAAAGCAGTTGTTTGCTGAATCATTTCTCACAACTTTAATCAGTTTTGTGTTTACGTTAATTCTGGTTGTATTTACTTTGGATATTTTTAACTCTCTTTCCGGTAAAAATCTTCTGTTGTCAGATTTGGCAAATAGAAAGACTTTGATTGGTTTGTTTATCATTTTTATGGTTACATCAATTTGCTCAGGATTTTATCCGGCGTTTTATATTTCAAAGTTTAATCCGTTCAGAAACTTGAATGCAAACAGATTAAACGGAACAGGGAATTCAAAAACAAGAAGAATTCTAATCCTTGTTCAGTTTACGGCAGCTATTGTTTTAATTACGTTTACGTTGTTTGTAAATGAACAGGTCAGTTTTATAAAAAATAAAAAGCTTGGTTTTGATAAAGAACAAATTTTGTGTGTGCAGACTCACAAACTGGGAAGACAATTAACTGGATTTAAAGATAAGATAAAAAATCTTTCCAAAGTTGAAAAACTCTCTGTTGCGAGTCAGCTCCCTGTAAATATGGGCAATTTCACTACCATAACCAATTGGGAAGGATTAACAGAAAAAAGATCTGTAATTTTTCTGGTAATGGGAGTTGATCAAAATTATTTTGATTTAATGGGAATGGAATTATCTGAAGGGAGTAATTTCAAATTTGCTCATAACGGAAACAATATAATTTTAAATGAAACCGCGGTGAAAAAAATTGGTCTAGAAAACCCGGTTGGAAAATCTTTAAGTTACTGGAAAAATAAAGCTAAAATTGAAGGAATTGTAAAAGATTTTCATAACAAACCGCTTCATCAGGGAATTCAGCCTGTAATTTTATATCACGATAAAGGTGAAAGAGGAACTTTTCTTTATGTAAAATTAAAAGCGGGACAAATATCAAAAACTGTTTCGGAAATAGAAAATATTTACAATAAAATGGCTCCGGGAACACCTTTTATTTTTACATTTATTGATGAAAATGTAGACAGAATGTATAAAGCGGAAATGAATTTTCAGCAGATTGTGAAATATTTTAGCAGCATTACAATTATCACGGCATTAATGGGGTTAATCGGACTCACAATTTTTTCCGTGGAAAGAAAAACAAAAGAGATTGGAATAAGAAAAGTTCTCGGTGCTTCTGCTCTGAATATTTTTAAGATGATTTCAAAAGAATTTGTTGCATTAATAATTACAGCCAATTTAATTGCAGTTCCTGTTTCATATTATTTGGTGGCATTGTGGCTGGAAAATTATTCTTATAAAATATCAATAACGGCTGTTCCCTTTATTTTAGTAACAGCAGCGGTAATTTTGGCCGGATATTTAACAATTCTTTTTAATGCGTATAAAAAATTAAATTTAAATCCTGTTGATTCCATCAAAAATGATTAAAATAAATTATTAAATTAGCATGCAACCTTTTGATATGGATGCAAGTCTAAAGCTCCATAACAGAATTAAACATTTAGAAGAGGAATATATGAAAAAGGTGATTTTGATTTTATTAAGCGTCTTTTTTGTGACAACAGCAATTAACGCGCAATCAAACCTTGAAAAAGTAAAAGATGCTATTATTGATAACTCTGATGATGGTAACAATCTTGATGAAATGAAAGTCTTGAAATATCTGAGAAGAGTAGATTCAATTACTGATAATCAGGCGGAAATTTTAATTTCTCTTGTTAAAAACTCAAGATATGAAAACAATATTGAAGAAAATTATATCTTCAAAAGAGTTTTAAGAACTGAAAATATTAACAAACATCAGGTTAGAGTTATTAAAAAGATTCTTGAAAAAGCCAGAACTTCTAACGGATTTGACGAAGAAAAAGGCATAAGAGAAGTTCTTAAAGCTGATAACCTTACTTCTGATGCGGCAGATGAACTGATCAAAATCTTCCGTAAATCAAGAGTCAGAAGCAGAGTTGACAGTCACGAACTATTTGAAGATGTAATAGATAATCTGTAAATCTGTAAATCTGAAATAATAAGCTTATTAATCAAAATCCCTCATTTTTGCATAGTGAGGGATTTTTTTTATCCTTGCTACAATCATTCAATTAAACGAGGCAGGTTTTATATTTGTTTTATATAATCGCTTTCTTCTTTTCTTGCATAAACAATCTGAGTTCTTCCTGAAAATAATTCATTCTGATACATCTGATCTGTTATTTCCATATTAACTTTTTTTTGTCTTTCGTCAGTTTCTTTTAACAAAGTTTTTCTTGTAATAAAACGTGTAAGAGGAGCCATAAATTTCCAGAACCGGGAAGATCTTCTGTATCTGTCGGCATCAATTTTTTTGATAAACAAACCATTTGTGTGAAGGATATGTCTCAGTTGCCAGAAGGTAAGGGGATAAATATGCTCGATAACCCAGTTCTTTTCAAACTCGCTGCTTGGTCTGCTTGCAAGTGAATAAAATCCGGTTAACAGAAATCTTAATCGCGAAGCAAAATTGATAATGTTAGGGGTGCTTAAAATTAAATGTCCGTTCTTTTTAAGAACTCTGTTTAGTTCTTCTGCAAATTGATATTGTTTTTCCAGATGCTCAATACCTTCTATGCTTATTACTAAATCGTAAGTCTCATCTTCAAATGGAAGAGGATCATTAAGATTTCCTTTATGACATTTAATTTCTTTTATCTGGAAGTTTTCAGGATTAATATCGAGAGTTTCGAGATTTGTAAATCCGTCGGAATATAGTTTTCTAGATAAATTTCCTTCTCCCGGAGTAAGCTCCAGAATCTTTATTTTTTTGCTCAATGAATTTTCATTAATGAGCTTTACTACTTTTTCTTCAATTATATTCATTTAATCAGTTTCTCCAGTTAATCCGAATTGGAATAAATTTCTTTATTACAGGTTATACGGAAAATTATTTTGACCTACTCAGCTTATATGCAAGCTTTTGTATAAACTGACGTGGCAGCAATTTCCTTATAGGAAAATTTATTTACGAGCTGAATTGCAGTCTTGTAAACCAGTTCCGGTTGAATCGCTTCCATACACTTTGCAGATTTATTATTAAGACATCTTTCTCTTTCAATCGAATTCGGAAGAGCCTGACAAGGCATACAAGGGAAAAATTCGTTGATAATAATTTTATGTTCTGCAGAATTTATCGGACCGCAATCACTAATTGCCGACGCACCAAAAAGAGCTATCATTGGTGTGTCAAGCGCATCTGCAATGTG
>JBGRQB010000002.1:0-111969 GCA_041725875.1 Rhodothermaceae bacterium | reverse complement strand
GACGTGTGCTCTTCCAATCTCTATATCGTTACCATTGTTTGATATAAATGTCTGTATTGCAGTTAATCTATCGGTATAGTCTTTAAATCCATTAGTCGGATCCCAAGGATTTCCTTTTCTTAAATCATATATGTTATTCAACATTGCAATAACTGAAAAATCGTTTTTAAGATTATTTATACCGTTTATATTATTAACACAAGGTATCATTACATGGTTAAAACTTCGTTTGACAATTGCACGTTTTGCTCCATCAGAACTCGACGCTATGTTTTCACCTGGATAATATATATTTATTTTGTTTTGAGCAAATATGCTTGTCAAAAAACACATTATTAATGTACTCAGCATAAATATACAACGAAAAAAACAAGAACGTTTAATCATATTGCCTCCAATATACTTGATAATTTTCAAATAAGTCTAATTTCCCTTAAAATTAGAGCAGTAATAACTAACCCAGTTAAAAATATATGATATTAAACCATTTAAATCAACCCTAACCCTAGTTCAGTTTTATGAAAAAAACACTTATTAATCGAATCAAGATTTAACAGTAATACTACTTTGTTCATTGAAATAAAACATTCAGTTTTAGATTTGTTTCAAAAAAATATTCTGTAACTCTAAAAACTCTCATTAACATCAAACTAAATTGAAAACCCTTTGACATTACATTAGATATTCTTAAATTAAGTCCGAACTGATTAGTTAATCCATATAAATAAGTATACCAGATGCACCTTAAACTTCATATTAAACAGCTTTCAATAACCATTCTCTTTTGGATTTTTACGGTAATCTTTTTTGTTATAGTAAGAAATTACGGGTTGGAAGAAGTATTAAATGTTCCGCCTTTTAATCCTTTTTCAATAATGCCTGAACTTATTATTTCAAGTATTTTTATCGGGACGATCATTTTCTTTATGGATATCTTTTTCGAGAAAATTTTTGAAAACAAAGTAACTTACATTTCATTTGTACTTTTAAAAAGTCTGAGCTATCTGTTATTGTTAACTGCAGGAAGTTTTATTTTTAATGTAGTCAGTGCTCTGGGTTCAGCTGATATTCAAATAAACTTACAGCTCATTTTTAATGAATATTACATCGATAACCAGCTTAATACATTTGTAACTTATCTATACTTTTCAGTTGTATTCATACTTTATAATTTTCTTCAGCAGATCAGAAACAGATTTGCTCCCGGTGTTTTGAGTAAAATATTTTTAGGGAAATTCTACGAACCCAAAGAGGTTCAAAGAATTTTTATGTTTTTAGATTTAAAGTCATCAACTACTTATGCTGAAACTCTCGGACACATTAAATATAGCGAACTAATTAAAAATTGCTTTAATGATCTTACGGAAAGTGTTTTGAAACATAAGTCAGAAATTTATCAGTATGCCGGTGATTGTGTTGTGCTGACCTGGAATATCAAAAATGGGTTATCAAAAGATAATTGTTTTAATTTCTTTTTCTCATTTGAAAATTCCATAAATAAACGTAAAGATTATTATCAGAATAAATTTGGTTTAATCCCTGAATTTAAAGCCGGATTAAATATGGGAAGCGCTACTATTACCGAGGTTGGGGAAATTAAAAAAGAAATTGCATATCACGGAGATGCAATAAATATTGCTGCAAGAATACAGGATAAATGTGGTGAACTGAATTCAGTACTATTAATTTCCGATACATTAAAAGATTGTCTAAAAGATAATAATAGTTTTAATCTGAGCTTTGAAGGAAGTTTTTTATTAAAAGGGAAAAATGTCGAATCTGATATTTATTCGCTGAGTAAAATTAATTAGTATAAATAGTTTTACTTTGATGATGCGCCAGGTAAGATTCCCAAATCACTTGCAAATCTGACAGCTTCAAAAGTGTTGCTGACATCAAGTTTTTCAATGATGCGCTGACGATGAGTGTTTACGGTATTAACACTGATATAAAGCTTATCAGCAATCTGTTTACTTATTAATCCTTTTGAGATTAACTCCAGTATCTCTTTTTCTCTCATTGTTAATATATTTTTCTTACCTAAATTTTGCGTGGGAAACTCATATAATTGTCCGGTGTTCACATCAATCATTCTGCTGGTAAGAGGTGTATCAATATCATTATATGGAGATAAATCTAAAGTACTAAGCGACAACCAGACATTTCCATTTTTATCAGATTCCAAAATTGAATGCTGCTCAACAACTCTGAAATATTCGTCGTTTCTTATCTTCATCCGGTAATCGACATACATTTTAATGTTAGCCCTCCTTTCCGTAGAAATGGAAAAACCAATTGAAGCAAAGTAACATCCCGCTTCCATCAGAAAAAGAAGATCTTCAGGGTGAATCAGACTGTCACTATATTCAACGCCTTCCTCAGCCAGTCTTGCCATATCCCATCCAAAAATTGAATTGAATTTAGGGGAAGAATAGATATGTTCTTTTTTGTTTAAATCAAAAACAGATAAAGCGCCCGTATTAATTGAATCGAACTGTTTTATCAACTCCAGATGCTTATCTGCAATCTGGTAATCAAGTTCAGATTCATTAAAGTTCTGACTGTTTAATATTTCATCAAAGCGTTTTTTTAATTCTGTAAGTCTATTCATAGTCAATATACTGATTTATCAGTATTTAAAAATAATCTATTGCCCGCTATTTTTCTAATGCAAAATTTAGTAACCATCTGAAGGAATTCCAAAAAATGAGCAAAGAAAAATCATTCATTTATTTAATACAGATTATATTAGGCTTTTTTATATTATTTGCTTCCGATATTCAGGCCCAGCTTCCTAAACCAACATTAACAATAGAAACCGATTTCTTTGGGAAAAAAACTTTAAAAGATTCTCCAATTGATGAATTGAAAAACAGTTCGGCAAAAATTACTTCACTTAATTTTAAAGGAAGTTTCAGTTATCCTTTTATTGCCGATCAGGGAAACAGAATATTTTTTATAGAAGCTCAATACCGACAAAGATATTTTGTTTATCACAACTGGCCCGCAAATTTGAGTAAGGAGATTGACCACCTGCACGAAATTAATCTCAGTTTTACGTTGTACCAGAATATTGGTCGCAACTGGGCAATGTCTCTAAATGTTACTCCGCAGCTTGCTTCCAATTTTGAAGAAAAAAAATTATCAAAAGAGGATTTTAAATTTCAGGGAGCAATAGTTTTTGAAAAACAATTCAGTGAAAAATGGCGGTTGGGATTTGGAGCTGCTTACTCCACTACTTTTGGAAAACCAATTCCTATTCCGCTCATTACCTTCAGTTATGACAGCGGCAATAAATGGTATGCGTATGGAAATCTTCCTGCAGAGATGAATATTTTTTATCGTCTTTCAAATTATTTTGACTTAGGATTTATTACCAAGGCAGACGGGGGAATGTATCACGTTCCGGAAACTTATCCAGAAGAAACAAAAATCAAAGATCCGGAATTACAATATGTTTCCATTTTATTCGGTCCTTCAATAAAATTCAAATATAGCCGTTTTGAGTTGTTCTTCAGAGGAGGTTTGGCATATCAAAAATATGGATTGTATGACGGGACAAAAGAGTTAAAAGATTATCAATACGAATTTAAACTTGGTCATTCATTAAACGGCAATTTAAAAATACATTTTTAAAGGAAGGAAATATGAAAATTAATTTTAGCCCCTTTTCACTTCGTAAAACCATAACCTTGGGATTGTTCAGCGTTGTGCTTTTAGTTGCTCTGTCAAACCCGATAAATGCTCAATCAGCTAAAAAATCCAAAACAAAACCCTGGTATGAACTGGGTATGATGGTTGACCCGATTCTTGATCAGATTTTTCTATTTTATCTCGCTATGACTTACACAAATCAATCTGATATTGGTGAATGTTTCGACACTGCCTCAAAAGTAAAATTAGATGATCCCGATTCCTGGGCCAATGAATGGACAGCAACTGCTAATCGTCTTCAAAAACTTGCTGTTAATTCTGAAAAAGAAGGCAACACTATCAGTGCCGGACAACAATATCTACGCAGTGCAACCTATTATTCGGCTGCGTTGCACAGACATAATCATCCCGAAGCACCACTGGTAAAGAAAAATACCCGTATGGCAAGTGCCTCTTTTAAGAAAGCAATTGAACTCCTTAAACTGCCTGTTGAACCGGTTCAGATTCCTTATGAAGATGGTTATTTGCCCGGTTATTTTTTCAAATCCCCGATTGCTGACGGACCAGCACCGGTAATGATAATTCATCAGGGGCGCGACGGATGGGCTATTCACGACAAATACCTGGCAGATGCTGCAATAAAAAGAGGTTATCATTGTTTACTCTTTGATGGTCCGGGACAGGGAGTAACGCTCAGACTTCAAGGATTACCATTCAGGTATGACTGGGAAAATGTAATTACTCCTGTTGTTGATTTTGTAGTTCAAAGAAATGATGTTGATCCTGACAGAATCGGACTAATGGGTTTAAGTATGGGCGGTTCTCTGGCTCCTCGTGCAGCGGCTTTTGAAAAACGAATTAAAGTCTGCGTAGCAAATCCCGGCGTTCTTAACTGGTCAGACATTCCATTAGAATTTATGGGAAACTTTGATCCGGAACTTAAAACTTTATGGAAATCCGATCCTGAAAAATTTAATAAACGCATTGAAGAACTTGGAAAAAAAATTCCGTTAATTGCCTGGGGAATTGATGATATGATGTGGAAACATGGTGCTGAAACTCCGGCCGACTGGGTGGTTGATATGCAAAACTATTCCAACCTTGATATTGTTTCTAAAATCACCTGCAAAGTTTTAGTTATGGATGGAACCGATGATGATTTCAGTCAGGGAAAAGAATTATTCGAAGCGTTAAAATGCCCAAAAGACTATATGTTATTTACCGCAGAAGATACTGGTCTGCAGCATTGTCAGGCCGGTGCACTTGGAATCAGCAGTGAGCGTATCTTTGACTGGTTAGATAAAAATCTGAAATAAATATTTAGTCGCCCTCAGATCAAAAAATTATAGGGATGAAAATTCATTCCTATAATTTATTCTTATAAATATCACTTGATTGTTTCTTTTTCAAAAAAGAAAATTTTAGTTAACATTTATATGTAAATAGGAAAACAATAGATATTAAAGTTACCTCAGCTATATTTACAATCCCAGCTTATCCATTTTTGCTTTCTGATATCTGCTATTTTCTTCAGAATAGTTCAATTCAAATCCTCCAATTTCTTTTGCCTGCATCCATATTAGACTTTGCTCGGCAGGTATTCCGATCGGATGTTCGGAATAAATCGGACTTGCAACTGCATCGCTGTAATTATCAATTACCCATCCCTCATTTCTGAACTTTTCAATCAGATCATTTAAAAACAATGCCGAAGTCAAATTAAAATGCAGCAGGAGAGTATGTTTTATTTGTCGGCGATTAATCTGAGTTGAAAGCTTATTATAATGCTGTGCCATTTTGAAAACGTGATTAACATAATAATCTCTATATCTGCTTATATCAGCATCAGGATTTTCCTTTAATCGGCGGATCAATCTCATATTTATATACCATTCGGCATTATCAATTGTGACCCATCCCTGCTTATAATTATTTTGGTGAAGAAAATCATTCAGGCTATCTCGCTTTGATATGGTATTTCCTCCATTTAAATAGGGGAAACGAACAATTTTTCTATAATTTTTATAGCGGCTTATTAATGAATCACATTTTTGAATATCTTTACTGTATGCTTTGCAGGTAATTAAAGAATCATTATAGTTGAAATGATTATAAGTATGATTTGCAATTATATGCCCGTCATCATTCCATTTTTGCAATAACTCTCTGCCTTTATCATTATCCACACTTTTACCCGCAACAAACCAGACCGCCTGAATATTATTATCTTTCAACTGTTTTCGGATCATCGAATTCCAATCAGCACAACTATGTGATAAAATATGTTTTGTACTGCCGTCATCAAAAGAAAAAGAGATATGCGGTTTTTCCGTTTCCCCGGTTTGTGTTTGCAAAGAAAGGAATAAAAAGAGTGTAAATATTGCTCCGAAAAAGATTTTCATATCAGTACCTTAAAGTATCTAATTTGATAAGATTTTAGATAAAAACAACAGTCTAAAATTACTCAAAAATAATACTTGGTTACAACAAAATTACCCGCGGCATCTATCGGGTCAACTTTTCCTGTCTCCAGATGCATATCTTTTTATGAAAATTCAAATCAAGTGGTATCTTATTATTGGTACAAGTAATGGTTTATCAGATTCATGAGTGATTACACTCAAAACCTCTGAGTTTCTTATGCACCAAACTTATTTAAGTTAAACAAGATTAAGGATACTTACATAAATACATCGTTCATAATTTTGACACAACACTATCAAATAAATTATTGTTTATTCATAAACTCAGGTGGTATTTCTGTAATATACCAATCGTATTCTAAATTTTCTAAATAGAATATCTCAAATTCTTCATTAGAGTTTGCATATAGCTGCTGTAATAATGGATTTTCCTGACCAATTTTTTCTTTTACACTCTTATTATCTTCAAATCTAATATTACCACTTACTCTCAAGGACGTGAAATTCTCACCCAGTGAAATCCATTCTGCAAAGGGATTTACTTTAAGTTGGGAAAATACTTTCTTGGTATGCGAAGTTCCAAATACAAGCTTATCGTCATCAACACGTAATATACCCCAACCTCTGACTCTAGGTTTTCCTGACTCATCAACAGTTGCCAAAAAACCTTCATTGTTTTTCCTCAAAAAATCTAATTCTTTAGTCATAATTCTTTCTCCTTTACTATTTAACTTTTAATCCAGGTTGTAATTTCTTCAATAATAATTTTTCTGCGCAATTAGTCTTATAGCTGGATTTAACTTTATTGTTGAATATTTACATAATACAATTATACGGAAGTATTTACATAGATATGTGTTACAAAATGAGGATTATATGGTAAAAACTTATGTATTTTGAAATTCTAACGGTGTCATACCTGTATGTTTCTTAAAATATTTTCCAAAGTTTGAATTATCATCAAAGCCTAATTCAATACTTATTTGGGCAATGGATTTATTGGAATGCTTTAGAACAGATTTTGCCTCAATAATTAAATATTCATCAATAATCTGTTTTGCAGTTTTCTTTGTTGTTTTTTTGACACATTCAGATAAATAAACTTCACTTATATTTAGTTTATTAGCATAGAAAGAAATAACCTGTTTTGATTTCACAGAATTTTGAACAAGACTTTCGAACTGATAAGATATTTCTTCTGCCCTGCTACGCTCTTTAATAAGATAGTGGTTTTGTCTAAGTTCGCGTTTACAGTTAATCAATAAAATGTTTAAGTACGAAATAATGAGTTGCAAACTATCCTCATTAAAATTTTTGTGCTCGTAATATATTTTTTCAAGAAGATTAACAACAAAATCGCTGTGTTTTTTTGACAATCGGTATATTGACTGAATATTACGATTGAAAAAAGGAAACATTTTGTAAAGCGAATAAGCTCCTTTTGAATAAGGTAACAACTCAGGTCTGAAAAAGATAGTATAGTTATAGCTTCCGCTGTTTCTTTTTTTTAAGTTCCAATTAAACAATTGATTGGGCGATACAAAACACAAATTGTTTTCCAATGCACTTTTCTTTTCATGCTCTACAAGCAGATCTATATCATAACCATGATAGAATGATATTTCGAATAGATCCAGATTTCGGCTGCCACTTTCAAGTATATCTTTTTCTATGTCTTCAAATTTAAAGATGTAAAACTCAGGTATTTTTGATGGTGCCAAACCTACACTTTCCAGTAACAGATCAAAATCTTTATTTTTTGTTTTGCTATCCATTTTCTATTTTAGACTTACCTTTAGAGCAAAATATATTTTATTTTTTCGAAAAATCATCATTAGTTTTTTGAAACAATTGCTACAAGTATCAAAATTTATATATCTAAATTCAACTATAAGTTTGATATCCCGACTACGGTAAGATTTCATTCCTAAATATCATCAATATAAAAATTTGAGATGATGCCAGAAACAAATTTTATATTTAGTTTGAAAGTTTAGTCTTCGAATTCTAAATTCTTTCAAGTTGCAACATTATTGCATTTAATTTATATTTGCAACGTTGTTGCATTTGAAACGAGGCTGCATTATGCTTGCTATTGATATATTAAATAAACGCCGACTTAAACGAACCGGCTGTCGTGAGGGAATTATCGATATTGTTATTTCTGCCGATAGAGCTTTATCGGAAAATGAAATAAAAGACCGATTAACAGAAAATTATGACCGGACTACCTTTTATAGATCGTTTAAAACTCTAAAAAAAAATAAAATAATCCGCAAAATTGTAATCGATAATCAGCTCGTGAAATATGAGCTTGATAACTCTTTAACAAGAAAAAAAGAACACGCACATTTTTATTGTAACAGCTGCAAGTTTGTAAAATGCCTTGATGAAACAGAAATTCCTCAGCCAATATTACCCGATGGATTTACAATATCTGAAATTGGACTAATTGTAAAAGGCGAATGTGATAAATGTTCTGGAAATAACTAGGAAATTTCAAAATGAATGATAAAAAAGTAATGCCGGTAACAATTATAACAGGATTTTTGGGATCTGGCAAAACAACCTTACTTAACGAACTACTAAAACAAAATACCGACACTAATTTTCTGATAATAGAAAATGAGTTCGGTAAAATAAATATTGATAGTGATCTGATTAGTAATAATAGTCAGAATGACATTCGTGAATTTACAAGTGGATGTATATGCTGTTCACTTAGCACAGAACTGGGCACTTTGCTTAATAGTCTTATTTTAACTAATGCACAGTATGATTATATACTTATAGAAGCCACCGGAATAGCAGATCCGGGACAGGTAATAAAAATGTTTACCGGTGAGCGCGCCCAAAAATATTTCAAATTGGATAGCGTAGTTGGTATGGTTGATGCTGAATCATTTATAAACAGAATAAATGAATTTAAGGAAGCATATAACCAAATTGCACAATCAGATATCGTATTAATTAATAAAAGTGATTTAATATCTGATGAAAAAATGGCTGAAGTTGAACAAAACGTTTATACAGTTAACCCATTTGCAAAAGTTGAAAAAACTGTTCACGGAAGAGTAAAAGAAAATAAAATTTTAAATAGTGAATTGTTTCAATCTTCAAAAACTGAAAAATCTATTTCAGATTTTAACATTTCAGAAACTGCAGACTCAACCAACACAAAAACCCATCAGATAAAAACATTAAGCTATCAAATCCCCGGATGTTTTGATATGGAAAGATTATCTGTCTGGTTAAAATTCTTTTTACTAATGAACACTGACAATGTATTAAGATTAAAGGGTGTTTTGAGTGTAGAAAATGAAAAAAATAAAATAATTCTTCAATCTGTAGGTAAAGACTATCAACTCTCAAAAGGCTCAGAGTGGGAAGAAGAAGATAAAAAAGAGAGTAAAATTATAATTATTGGTACAGACCTGAAAGAAATTGAAAATGAGATTAAAGAAGGTCTGATTAACTTAGTAAGAAAATAATGGATTTAGTAATTAAGAAGTACTTTGCAGCTGATAACATCGGTATGACGAGTTCAACCTTATGCCTTATTCATTGTATGATTACCCCTTTTATATTTATTGCACAAGCTTGTACCGCAAGCTGTTGTGCAGATGCGCCAGTCTGGTGGAAAACAATTGACTTCCTTTTTCTGGTGATTTCCTTTGTTGCAGTTTATTATTCAGCTAAAACAACCTCAAAAATCTGGATGCGTTATACATTCTATTTTTCATTTATACTGTTATTTTTTCTAATAATAAATGATCATCTGGTTCTTTTTGAAGTTGCTAAAACTCCTTTATATATAACCGCTGGATTATTGGCAGGTTTACATTTTTACAATAGAAAATATTGTCTATGCCAAAGTACTTGCTGCGAATCTAATTCAAAATAAATGGTATGTATTCAGGCAGTCTGAGGTAGTATCCCATAAATAAAAAAACTTGGTAACTAATGTTACTTGAGCTTTGAGGGTGAGTGAATTAGGCCTAGATCTAATAACTCTCGCTGAAAAGGGAAATACCACTTATAAAAAGCTTCGATTTAAGGCAAAAACAAAGACTATTATTTGTAAAACAGTCTGGACTGGGCTATTTAGAATTAATTTATACAGCATTATATAATATAGTTATCAGAATCACTCATAATACAGCCTTCTTCCTTCAGTCTTGATTGTTTCAGTTAATTACCAATTTAAATAATTCAATTTAGTCTGAAATTGACAATCCGCCCAAAGTTTCATATTTTAATACTTTTAGGACTGATTTAGTGAACTTATTGTAACTCTAATAAGTTTCTTCAATCTGAGACCAACTAATATTGGGTAAGGTGCAAAAATTCGTATTCATTATTTCGAGAAACTGAAATGGCAAAAAAACTATCACAAGATGCTTCAGATAAGATAATCCCAATTGTTTACCAGTTTTATGTAGCTCTTGAATTGTGTTTTGATTTGGATAAAGACGAAAAAGTTTTCATAGAAAGCTATGGTGATGTAACTCTCTCAGATGGTAAACAAATAGAGGTAAAAAACTTCGCTGATGATCTTACTGACTTAGATCATAATCTATGGAAAACACTCAAAAATTGGTTATTAGATGATTTCGATCCGTCATTTTACAAGCAATTAATTCTATTGACCACACAAGCATTTGGAAAGAATGCTACTATTTCTGATTGGGAAAATATGAGTTCAATAAGAAGATTAGAAACTTTACAGAATATAGCTTCTGAGTATGCTAAACGCAATAGTAAATCCAATAAAACAGATAGTCTCCTTAATTATGTCCTAGATAAATCAAGAGAAAGCAAATTAAAGCATATACTACAAAAATTTCGTATTGTAACTTGTAGTGAGGCCTCTGAAGAATTATATAATAGAATTGTTCGCAGGTATGCAAAAAATATTATTCAACCAAATCGAAATGATTATATTAATTCACTTATGGGTTATATAATTAGTCCTAAGATAAGTGGTAACACCAGATGGGAAATTACATATGAAGACTTTACATCAAAGGTCGAAGAATTATCAAGTGCTTTTGCTTCTGCCAAATATGTTTTTCCATCAAAATATTCTGAAGCAGACATATCAGATCAAGAAAAAGAAGAGGTAGAGGACTATATCTTCGTTCAAAAAATAAAGGAACTTAAAGATCCAGATATACTAAATCAATCAATTGGAGATTTTTTAAATACTAGAAAAACTATTATTGAAGAATTTAACTCTAATTTAGTTGATTGGAGATACGTGAATGAATATGAAAATGAGTTACATAGAACATTCTGTTCCGCTTACAATCTAGCTTCATTGAATACAACAAAAAAAAATCTAGTCAAAGACTCTAAGAAATTCTACTATGAAGTGACTTTAGCTTCTCCACCGCCATTTCAAAGATTTAATGACACAAGAAAATTTTTCAGGAACGGAATAATTCATGAGTTGGCTGATTCTAAGGATGATGTAAAATGGAAATTGGAGGCAGAAGAAGATGAGTAAATTTGCAGACAGTATTTACAAGCTAAATAATAATCCTTTTGTGTTTTCACCTTTATTTATTCAAGCATATAAAAACTTTGTACAGATCGAGAAAAATATACTACTTTCTTATTTAATCTTACCTTTAGTTTTAAATCAAAATAGTTGTAAGAGTTTAAAATACTCTAAAAGCAATAGCTCAATGCAGACTTTTTCTTCAAAAAATGAAAATCTGTTTGGATTAACAGACAGAATTGAACTATATAAGCCTATTACTAACTTGTGTCTGCAATATTTAATTGATAATAAAGTTTTTACATTAAATGAAAATTTGTCAATAATTATAGAAAATACTGATAGAATTCCAGGCACCAATCGCAAAGATGATTATATGAAAGCAGCTGCTAAGATTCATAATATTTTTAAAGATTTTGATGTTATATCAATTTATAGGGAATTAGGAGTAAAGAAATTATGAAATGTTACTTAAATACTATTGGGGTTTTAGACAATTCTGACATCGTTCATTCAATCAGCTTCACTAAAGGATTAAATATTATTACTGGTAAATCTTCAACTGGTAAAAGTGCATTAATTGAAATCTTTGATTATTGCATGGGGTGTTCTGAATTTACAATTCCAGTGGGTGTAATCACTAATGTATCAAAATTTTATTTCATTATTCTTGAATTAAATGAAGTTTTTCTTGTATTAGCAAGATCAAAAAATAGCTCATCTGGATTTTTAAAAGTAGAATCTGAGTTACCTAATTTGGATGATATAGATGATTCATACTTCGAAGATAAATATTTCCAAAAAATGGATACATTCAAGTTAGTCTTAGGTAGATATTTCGGATTGAATATAACTGATACTGATGAAGATTTAGAACATAGGAATTATCGTTATAATAATGCTAAAAAGGAAAGACCATCCATAAGAAATATAATATCCTATCTCCTTCAACATCAAAATTTAATTGCAAATAAGCACTCAATATTCTATCGTTTTGATGAAAAAGCTAAAAGAGACCAAACAATTGAACAATTCAAGATTTTTAATGGATACATCACCCAAGACTATTTTATACTAAAACAAAAAATAGCTGAGGGAGAAAAAAAATTAAAGCAATTAGAAAATAAACAACAGCAAATTGATCAAAACAAATCAGATAAAGAGCTAGGATTAAATTCTTTGTTAAAGGGCTATTATGCAGTAGTTGGTAAACCTTTATTTGATAAACATATTAAAGTAGTATTGTCTGAACCTGCAAAGTATTATGACTACCTTATTGAACTGGATGCAAAACCTGATTCTGATTCTAACGAAGCAGTAAACCAAATAAAAGATTACACTTTTCAAAGAAATAAATTAATTGCTGAAAAGCGAAACAATATGATCAAGATTAATAATATCAATAGTTCAATTGAATACGCTAATCAATACAAAAATCAAATCAATGAAATTGTTGAAACTTCTGGAGCCAATATTTATCAATCAAACTGTCCTTTCTGTAATACAAAAAATACAGAACTTCTAAATCAAGCTAATGAATTAGAGATGTCGATCAACTGGTTAAATAATGAATTAAAGAAAACTCCTCTACTACTGGATTCATTTGAAAGTAATAGAAAGAAATTAGAACTCGAAGTGAAAGACATTGATTTAGACATTAAGAAGCTTGGTTTAGAAATAGATACACTATATCAGATAAATGAGCAACTTAAAAAAAATCGTAGCTTAGAAAAACAGGCCGAGAGAATCAAACTAAAAATTGAAAATGTATTAAGTGAAATAATTAATGAATCCCAGTCAAATTATTTAAAAGAAATTAAGTTAATTAAGAATGAATTAATGGAACTCCGTAAGGAATTAAAGAACAAATACAATGTTGAAAATAAGTTAAGAGAGGCCGAAGCATACATTAATAATACGATGAATGAAATTGGAAGTAATTTAGAATTTGAAGAATCATATCATCCTATCAATTTAAAATTTTCATTAGATACTTTTGAACTGTGGCATCAAAAAAAGAATGAAAGAATCTATTTGAGATCAATGGGTAGTGGAGCAAATTGGTTATATAGTCATTTGTCATTATTTTTGTCATTAAATAAATATTTTTGTTCAAGAGGTGAAAAATCTCTAATACCTCCAATATTATTTTTAGATCAACCAACTCAGGTATACTTTCCAACACAGGTTAAAGATGATGAGAATGATTTTGATGCTAAAAAAATAAAAAGTAAAATTGGTGAATCAAATAAAGTTGATGAAGATATCTTCGCAGTTACAAATATGTTTAATCAAATAGTGATTCATTGCCAAAAGACTTTCAAAGAAACCGGAATTGAACCACAAATCATTGTTACTGATCATGCAGACAAATTGGATTTAGAAGATGCAGATTTTGAAAAGTTTGTAAATGGAAGAAGATGGAGAACCAGAGGATTTATAAAATTATCTGATGAAAAAGTTGATGATGATTCAATAACATCTTAAATACTTTTACTAACACACGCACTGAGCCCCATTACGCTCTTGTACACCACTAAGTTAGTACTAATTTTTTAACTAAAGTCTCCACTGGTGAAGAATCTTTCATTGGTAGCGGAGGTTATCGTTTATCTAATTTATCTAATTCTTTTTCAGCCCAGATAATATTTTTCCATTTTTTTATATGTGGTTTTATAAACTCTTTAACGTTCATAAAAATATTTATAGCACCGCTCTCAAGTTTTTCACTGCCTCTGACAGCAAGCCAAAATGTATTAAATGATTCGTTGATATACTCTTGCCCTTTAATAGTTTCCCAACTAGTTAAGGTTAAGGCGTACGAATAAGTAATACTATAGTCTGATATTTTTAAAATTATTATCGATATCTTCCAAAAACAAGGCCTAACATTTTCTGTGACTAACTCATAGTCTTTAGAATTATTGATAACATTCTCTAGATGATAAATCAATTCTCTGCCCATACTAGTTTCATTAGAAACATCAAGTTGTAATGGTAATTTTACTTCATTCTGACCATAAAGTATGATATTTAGAACGAAAACTATTAAGACCGCAAAATATTTTTAATTTTTATTAATACCTAAAAAATTACTTCAACGAAAAATATACAAATTAACTTTTCCAAAAACACTCTGCTTGTTTATATCGCATAGATGTACTCAGTAGGTAAAAAGTGTCACTTAAGGGACTCCAACAGTTTCCGTTGCAAGCCCGGGATCTAGATAAACAATCATATTGAAGAATCTGGAATGTGCTTTGGGTTAATTGTTCGGAACGTCATGATGAGCCGTCCACAACACCGGATATTTGTAAATATACTAAGCAGAAGTTTAGATACTTTTGCTTTTACTAATTTAAAACAAAAAAGCCCCGAATAATCGAGGCTTAATGTTGTGAGTGCACCTGGGCTTGAACCAGGGACCCTCTGCTTAAAAGGCAGATGCTCTACCACTGAGCTATGCACCCAACACAATTTCAAAATCAATCTGAATGACATTGTCATTACCAATTGAGATTCCAAATATACAGGTTTTATACATTCGGCGCAAGTAAAAAAACAAATTTTTATTAATTTTCTACAACATTTTTTATCAGATCAAACTGTTCCGATGCATTTTCCTTTAATTCTACCACAGAATCGATGTTTTTCTGTTCTTCAACTGTTAACTTTGTATTTTCTCTGGCAACAAAAATTTTTAATTTTTTTCCGTCACCAAGACTGCGAAATGTTTTAATCAGTAATTTCTCATTTACTATCGGCAGGTTTTTTCCAAGGTAAACAGTGCCGGGACGCTCCTTAATAAAGTACTTAAGTGCCTCCAAACCCGAATCAGTTGTAAGTGTTTCCATTCCGCCTACGCTGCCGTTAAACATCTCTACCAAATCTTTTCTTACATCTGCAACCAAAAATTTATTTTCATCAAAAACTATTGTTGTATCGATCTTCTCTTCCGGCTTTTCAAGTTTATCCAGTTTTTCTAAAATTTCCCTCAGCTTCGAATACACAATATCCAGCGAAATTGGTTTGGCAATAAAATCAATTATTCCTAGAGAAATAAGTTTTGCGATAATTTCTTTTTCTCTGTTGGCCGTCATCATTGCAACCGGTATGTGGCTAAACTTCTGATCCGATTTTAATATTTCCAAAATTTCAATACCATGTACAAGAGGCATTGAGATATCAAGGATTATTAAATCGAACACTTCTTTATGTAAATGAACAAATGCATCAATACCGTTATAAACACTGGTAACTCTGCATTTTAGTTTACCTTTTAATACCCGGCTTACCAAATCATTCATGTTACGGTCATCATCAACAACCAGAATATTTTTCATATCAATTCCCGTATAATTTAGTGATCACTTTTTGATGATTAAATCCCACAACTTTTTTTCTTCCGAAGTAAGTTTCTCTTCATCATTTATAACAAAAAAGCTTATATTTTTTTTGGCTATATCTTTCATTCGCTTTGACATCATTTTAATATCAATATCATCAATCTTGTCATTAACAATAACAATTTCCGGTTTCTCGTCATTAAATATCGCTAACCCGTCAATCCCGTTTGCCGCACTTAAAATCAAATAGTTCTCATCAAATCCGGATGTTATTCTGTCCACAAAGTTTTTATCGTCATCAATTACAAGAATCTTGCTCATTTCAAAATCTTTATTTGAGAATGTTTTACTATCGATAATGTTCTTTTCAGATTTAATTTTTGAAAAGATTTCTTTTATTTTTTCATAAACAGGGAGAAATACCAGCGGCTTTAAAATGTATGCAACAGCACCCATTTCCATAGCCTTCATAACCGTATCACGCTCACTTATTGCCGTAATCATTATCACGGGAATATTTTTGAATTTATCCGACGACTTAATGGTTTCCAATGTTTTTATCCCGTCCATTCCGGGCATAGTTACATCCAGAAAAATTACTTCCGGTAAATAAGTTTTTAATCTGGTTAAAGCCGTAATGCCGTCAGTTACTTTTTCTACCCGACAGTTAAACTTCTTTTCCAGTAAGCGACTTATAAACAAGCCTATTTCCACGTCGTCATCAACAACAAGGCAGTTAAACATATTAGTATTTCAATTATTGATTTGAATTATTCCACAATATATTAATGGTTACGGGAATAAAGCAAATATTATTTGTAATTTGCACTATCAAAATGGTTTTATATTATATTTTTATATATATTCGGAACTAAAATTGCACAGGAAGAATGCTTAGAAATCACAGAATATTAATAGTTGACGACGATGAAACCCTTTGCTACCTGCTTAAAGAAGAGCTTATAGATGAAGGATTTATCGTTGATATAGTTTACGATGGTAATGCTGCCGTTGAAAAATTAAAGGGAAGCAGTTATCATTTACTTTTACTCGATCTTGAAATGAAGGAAACTTCCGGCGAAGATGTACTTGCCTATGTTACGGAAAATGTTTCCGATCTGCAGGTAATTGTACTTACTGCCAAAGCCGGAACACGCACCGCAATTGAATGTATCAAAAACGGTGCTTTTGATTTTATATCAAAACCTTACGAATTTGGCCAACTCCTCAACACAATTGAACGCGCACTCGATCATCAGCAAGTTGTTGCAGATAACCGCGTACTTGGCTCCGAAACAGGTCAGACAAAAACCAGCAAAATAATTGGTAAAAGTAAACCTATTTCACGCATTCTTGAACTGGCCGAAAAAGCCGCTAAATCGAACAGCAACATCCTGCTTGAGGGTGAAACCGGAACAGGCAAGGAACTCTTCTCAGAATTCATCCACGCGCATTCTCAGCGAAGTGACAAGCCCTTTGTAGCCATCAACTGTGCTTCTTTGCCGGATCAGTTGATTGAGAGTGAATTGTTCGGTTATGAAAAGGGTGCTTTTACAGATGCAAAAAATTCTAAGCAGGGACTTGTAGAAATTGCCAACGGCGGAACTTTGTTCCTCGATGAAATCGGGGAGATGAGTCTGGCCCTTCAACCCAAACTTCTCCGTTTTCTTGAAAATGGCGAATTTAGAAGAGTAGGCGGTATAAATAATCTTTCTTCCAACGTAAGAATAATTGCTGCAACAAACAGAAATCTGTTTGAGGAATCTGACAGAAAAAAATTCAGACGCGATCTTCTTTTTCGTCTGAATGTAATAACGCTTTCAATTCCCCCTTTGCGCGACAGAGGAGAGGATATTCTTCTTCTTGCCGAGTATTTTCTGAAAATCAAATCAGGAAGTAATCAGGTAAAAGTTTTGGCAGAAGAGACAAAAGATGCACTAAAAGCCTACGCATACCCGGGTAATGTAAGGGAATTACATCACATAATAGAACGTGCTTTAATTTTTGCCGACGGAAATGTTATTCGTCCAAAAGATCTGAATTTACCTGATCATTTTGTTGAAAGTAAGGAAGAACATCTCGATGATAGCGGTGAACTGATTTCACTTGATGATATGGAAAAG
The DNA here is from genome assembly GCA_041725875.1 of Rhodothermaceae bacterium. GTDB lineage: Bacteria > Bacteroidota > Ignavibacteria > Ignavibacteriales > Melioribacteraceae > JBGRQB01. The sequence goes on along the minus strand of JBGRQB010000002.1, from coordinate 93,920 downwards.
GATCATATTAAATTTGCACTGGATCATTTTAACTGGAACCGCGATAATACTGCCAGAGCACTTGGAATTAGTCAGAAAACCTTATACTCAAAGATTAAAAAGTATAATCTGAAATAATGGACTCAAACATTCTGAAAGAACTTAATATAGATGATAATTTTTTATCATTTCTGGACAGTCTGAATTCACCTGTTGTTGTCTGCGATCTTCATTACGAAGTTGTCTGGGCAAACCAGCCTTATCAAAATTCCAAAAAGAAACTTCCTTTTCTCCATCAGTTGAAAAAGGAGAGTTTTCAAAAAATTATTATTGAGGGAGAACCCAAGGGTTATATTTACAGGTACGATGCCGGGGTTTCAAAAAAAGTTAAAAGCATTGCCCACGATTTTAATAATATTTTATCCACCATAATAAATTCTGCAGAAGCATTAAAGCTTAAGCTTGATGAAAAGAGTGAACTTCTTACTTACATCAAAACTATTGAAAACAATGCTCACAGAGCCGCAGAAATAACCGAAGAACTTTTGCCCGCACGTAAAATTGGCGACAGAAGAAAAAAAATAAATTCTGAAAAACTTATTACCGAACTTTTTGATGCTGTCCGACAAACATTCCCTGCGGAAATTTCTGTTGTTACAGATCTCGGAAGTTTTAAGCCCGATCTCTTTTGCAATCAGGCCGGTATTTACAGATCTCTCTTAAATTTATGCATCAATGCAAAGGAAGCAATAAACGGAAAAGGAGAAATTAAAATTTCTCTGCAAAAGGGAAGTGACAATTTTCTTGATATAAGAATTTCCGACACAGGCGCGGGAATGGATGAGGAGACTTTAACCAAGATTTTTAGTCCCGGTTTTTCAACAAAACAAAAAGAACGTGAATCCGGACTGGGCTTAAACATTGTTAAAGAGATTATTGAAAATCACAATGGTATTATAAAAGCGGAAAGTCTTCCCGGCAAAGGAACAACTTTTGTTGTTAGTCTGCCTTACATTCAGGAAAAAGAAAAAGTAAAATCTCCGACTCAAAAAATTTCAAACATACTTCTTGCCGATGATGAAATAATTTTAAGAGAATTACTTGCCGAGCTTCTGGAAGCCAATGATTACAAGGTGTTTCAGGCCGGAAACGGTTTAAAAACAATTGAGATTTTTGAAGCTGAAAAAATTGATCTGTTAATTATTGACAGAAAAATGCCTGAACTTTCCGGATTAGATTGTATCAGAAAAATCAGAGAAATAAATTCTTCGGTTCCAATTATACTTGCTTCCGGTTCTCAACCTGAGGATCATATTGCAACAATAGAAGAATTGAATATCGATAAAGTGCTAAACAAACCTTACGACTTCGAACAAATGAAGTTGATCATAGAAGAATTATCTTAATCTTTTAATTCCTCATCTTCCAGCGGAATGTCGTCCGCTTCATTTAAATCTATCATCTGTGTATTGTTGATATATTCGGTAACCTTGGGACGCCTGATGGATGTTAATTTTTCCAGCACCGTAATAATTTCTTTGGAGGCAGTTTCAATAAATCCAACTCTTTTTTCAAGAGCCTGTTTATTTAATTCTTCCTTGCCAAGTTCTCTTCTTAACGCTGCAGTTGAAAGATTAATTAAAGTTAGAGGTTGTTTTATTTCGTGATTAGCCGTTACAATGGTAGCAGAATATATTTTAACTTTCTCAAATTCCATATTCATCTTCTGAGCTTCGCTGAAACGAAGTGCAGAATTGATTCTGGCAATAAGCTCAACTCTGTTAAACGGTTTCTTTATATAGTCAAACGCACCTGCATCCAGTCCCTCTCGTAAATCTTCAACTCCTGTAAGGGCTGTTACAAGTATAACGGGAATCATTTTGGTTTCATCTTTTTTTGATAACTCTTTGCAAACTTCAAAGCCCGACATTTCCGGCATCATTACATCAAGCAGAATAAGATCCGGTTGTTCGTTAAAAGCTTTTTCAATTCCTGTTGGGCCGTCATAAGCTGTTAAAACCTCAAAGCCGTAGTGCTCCAGTCTGTCTCTAAGAATAAATACATTATCCGGCTGATCATCTACAACCAGTATTTTTTTCATAGTCAAACGTTCTTCCTCCCCACTGATTCAAATATTTTCTCAAGCAGCGTATCTGTTATTATCGGTTTTGTAATTATGTCATCGAATCCGTTCTTTTCTATCACTTCTTTATTATCAAGCATTGCGTATGCAGTAAGAGCAATCACTTTTAATCCGCGGAAATCAAGATTCTTCCTGATATTCTTGATTGTTTCAAATCCGTCCATCTTTGGCATCATTATATCAAGCAGAACCAGATCTACTTTATTTTTGTTAAGTTCTGCCAAACATTCAATTCCATTGTCTGCAAATATAACATTAAATCCTCTATCTTTTAATATTTCTCCAACAGTATATTGCGTGTCTTTGTCGTCATCAACAACAAGTATGGAATTTATCTCTTTATTTTCTTCAATTGTGTCATTTTCTTTAATTATTTCAGGAGCAGTAAATTTTTGTTCAACAGGATGTTCTTCCATTCCCGAAATAGAGTTTATCTTTAATCTTTTTCTTATCACGTTTAATGTATCAAGAGGATGATAACCTGTAATGCGGGCAACTGTTTCCACAGATTCCGTTAGAAGATTTGCATACTTATCTATCACGCCGGAGTTTGTGTAAAAGATCACCGGAATATTTCTTGTTTCAATATCCTTTTTTAATCCGGTAATTATTTCTATGCCGTTGAAATAATTATTTATCAAATCGATAAAGATAACATCCGGATTATCTATCAAAACTTTTTCCGGCGTTATTTCAGATGAATCTCTTACCGACATATCAATTTTTCTGTTTTCCATCACTTGCGAAATCATCGACAGATCGAGCGATTCTTCATTTACAAAGCAGACTTTCTCAATTTTCCCGGCAAGAAACTTTTCTGTTTTCTCCAAATTAAAATTCAACTCTTCTACATTGTTTATACCGAGCATAAAATCAAACGGCGCCAGCATGTAGCCGATATGATTACTGAAATCAGCCGTGAATAAAAATACCGGAATCTCTTTTGTTGAAGAATTTTCTTTTAATTCATAAAGCAGTTCCCAGCTTTTCTCACAGGAATTCAAATCAATCAAAATTAATTTTACATCACTGTTTATGCTGGTCAGTTTTATATTTTCAGGATTAACTTCTGTTAATTCAATTGAATTTGCAGTAAGGTACTTTTTATATAAATCTACAGAATCATCATTGTTTGAAAAAATTAATGCATCCCCGGTTTGTATCTGAAGTTCATCTTCTTTAACTGTTTCAGTATTTTTAATTACATCTGAAAGAGTTACAATAAATTTTGTGCCTTCTTTTAATTTACTTTGAACTTCAATTTTCCCATTTAGTAGTTGAAGATATCTCTTACAGATTGCAAGTCCGAGTCCGCTGCCCCCTTTGTTTGATTTTATAGAATTGCTGGCTTTGTTAAATTCTTCAAACACACTGTTTTGTTCTTCTTCACTTATTCCAATTCCTGAATCTTCAACAATAAACTGAATATCCTTTTCAGAAATTTTTTGAACACTCAGTTTTATAAATCCAAAATTTGTGAACTTGACAGCATTACCCAGCAGGTTAAGTAAAATCTGCTCAAGCATTTCAGGCGCAGAGTCTAAAATGTAATGCAGCTTATTCACATTGATAAATTCATATTCCAGATTCTTTTCCGTTATCTGCGGAATTATATAATCCTTAATATCATCAATCATTTTATTAAGTGAAAAAATTTCTCTTTTAACAGAAAAATTATCTGATTCAGCTTTTGAAAACTCAAGAATATTATTAATAAGAAGTAACAGTTTTTTCCCGTTACGGAGCACAACATCCAGTTTTTCTTTTGTAGCAGGAACCGTAGTTGAATTCTTTTTAATTAATTCTGTCAGACCCAAAATAGAATTAAGGGGAGTTCTGAGTTCGTGCGACATATTTGCAAGAAACTGTGATTTTACTTTTGTCAGTCCGACAGCCTTTTCTTTCTGGTTTTCAAGTTCAAGAGCTTTTTCACTTAGCTGATTATGTAAATCTTTTAATTGCTCATTTTGCGTAACAATTTTTTTATTCTGATTCTGATAATTTTCATTAAGCGTTTGTAACTCGGTAACCATATGCTCAAGCTGCTCAAACGCAATTGAGTTTGTGAGTCCGATTGCAAACTGTTTAATTATATTATTAAGAATAATTTTTGAGTAGTGAAAATCTGGTTTTTCAGAAGCCAGTTCAAGAATTGCAATTACATTGTTGTTGTAAATAATTGGTAAAATGCAGAGAGAAGAAATTTTAAGAGTTATCATCCCTGATTTAATTTCAGGATGATTTTTTTCAAAGAACAATTCTTTTTTCTCTTTCTTCTTAATCACTCCGGCATATAAATTAAAATCAGTTTCATCTATTGTTTTCCTTGCATCAACTCCGTACGAAGCAAGGGGAATTAATCTGTCATTTTCCACTCTGTGAATTGCACCAATGCTGAAACCTGTTACATTAATAATTTTTTCAATCGATACTTCGGAAATTTCTTTTACCGTCGGGTTCTGATTTATCAATGCCATAAATTCAGAATATTCACGTGCAACAAAATCACGTTTCTGAATTTCATCCAGCATATGATTAAATGCAATTCCAAGCTTTCCTATTTCATCTTTAGAAACAACAGTAACACGGTGATCGAGATTTCCTTTACTCACAATTTCAGCACCATAACTGAGATAGGTTATTTGTCGGCGAAACCTTCCGGTAACCAGCAGCACCATAATGATTGTTATAATAATTCCGGAAACAATCATAACTCCCATTATATAATTCATCGATTCTTGAAAAACAGAAAGTTCTTCTGCCAGAGAAAATACAAGTATACCACTTTGCGGCAGATAATCCATTTCGGTAAAAAGATCGAAATAGGTTGCGTATAATTCACCTTCTTCAGTTTCAAGATAATACTCGGTAAGTGAATTATCTTTTTTCAGAATCTCTGTAATCTGAGTAATTTCGTAAAGGTAAGATTTATTAAAACTGTTGTTGGAAATTATCAGAGGTTTACCGTTTTTCAAAAAAGCTATATCTGCTTTATTTTTTCTTACAATGTCTTCCAAAATTTTTGGTGTGATGATCCGACCGTAAAAAATGAGTCTGTTATCTGCTGTCTGATAAGAATTAATAACCGCGCTTGGATTTTCATCTATAAATCCGGTTATTGTTTTCGGGTTTGAAGATACATCAGTTTTGGAATTTGTTTTAAGGGAGTTTTTGGAAATGAGTCCGTTTTCAATAACTTCAAAAACAAAATCACATTTCAGGTTTGAAAGGTCTTCATCTGTAAGTCCGTCAAGTTTACCGATCAGTTTTGAAAAATCTTGCGAAGCTTCATTTTGAAGATCGGTAAACGAATATATAAAACTGCTTTTTGAAAGCTGTAAAGCTTTGGTATGCTGAGAACGTAATATTTTAGTAGCCAGCGAATAATATATCAGTGTGTAGCTTACTGATAATACCAACACAATAAAAAATGTTACTAACAGAAATCTGGCATTAATCTTCATTGTCTTCTTTTTGTAAAACTTTTCTGATAGTGATGATAAGTTCATCCAGATCATAAGGTTTACTGATAAAATCTGTTGCACCCAGTCTGGCAGAATCTATAGCACTTTTAACATCTGCATAAGCAGTTAAAACAATCACTTTCATTTTGATGTTGTTTTCTTTAAGATGTTTTAATACAAAAAATCCATCTTTGTCGGGCATTTTGAGATCAAGTAAAATAAGATCTATTTTATTTCCGTCGGTTACAAACTTTACAGCTTCTTCGGCTCCGGTTACATAAGAGGTAAAATAACCTATTTCTTCTAATTCTTCAGAAAGTACCGAACATAAATTTTCATCATCATCTACAATAAGTATATTTTCCATTTTAATTACTTTTCCTCTTCTTTTTCTTTACTAAAGAACTTGTTGATTTTATACCTTTTGATGCTCTTCAAATCTTTCTGATATTTGTCATCAATAGGGCTTTCACTTTTTTTCATTAAAACTCTTTCTTTTAAAGTAGGAACTATTTCAGCTTTTAGCAAGATCACAACTTCTTTTTTAATTGTTTTTTCCTGCTCATATCCTGTAAGGTAACGAATACCAAAGAACCACCAGGGAAGATCTCTTAGTATCGGAATACCGGTTCTTTCGCTTGTCTGCTGAACATCAAACAAACCGCCGATAATTGTTTCTTCGCCGTTAAGAAGCAATACCTCTGTATCTGCTTCTGTTTTTTTGATTTCTGTGGTTGCTGCACCAACAATAGCTGTACTTCGTTCTGCATGAGCTTTTAATAAAATGTAATCAACATCATCTTCATTATATAAAAATGGAGTGATTTCTATAATTGTACCTGTCGGAATAAACGTTTCTATTACATTACCTGAAAAATCTCTTTGTTTAACCGAAATGTTGGAACCTATCTGAATTCGGCCTTTTGTCTGATCCCTTACAGTAACAGTAGGCATTGCAATTATATCGCCGAGATTTTCATTTTCAAAAAACTTAAATGCTGCCGTGGCTTTTCCGGTGTAATTGCCCGACTTAAAAGTTGTGGAAGAAGTAAGTTTAAAATCGTTTGTTTCTGAAGTCTGATTATTATTCTGAGAACTTTCCTGTTCCTGCGCTTCTCCAAAAGTTAAAATTTTCCCGCCAATATTAACGCCTTTACCTGTTAACAAAAATTCCCAGTTAATTCCGCGTTCTTTCATTTCAGTAATATTTGCTTCAAAAAATACAGCTGAAATTTTAACTTCTCTTGATCCCACAGAAGCATAGCTTGTAGGATCGGCATTAGCAGCCGGATCATTTCTTTTAAGAACAACAATAACGTTTTCACGTTCTTCAAAAATCAGACTGTTATATTGAACAATCAGAGTAAGGGCTTTTTTATAATAAGTGTTAACAATAGGAATTCCGATAGGATCTGTTTTTTCCACTGCTAATACTATTCTTTTTCCTGTATGCTGTTCACTTACAGCGCTAAGTATTTCAATTGCTTTATCAAAGGGAAGAGTTTCGGAAAGAGTTACTGCTTCTTCTTTACTGTATTTTCCCGAAAGAGTTTTTTCAAGAATTGTTTTTTGTCCGAACGAAAAACAACTCAGAAAAAATAATAATGCTAATACTGTTTTTAGATTTCTCATTGCCAAACTCTTTTTATTTTTCTTTTTCTTTTTTCTTTGTAATATCAAGCGTTATTTTTTCAATAATCCCTCCTTTATTAAGGATAAATGAAACCTGGGATTTATCAAAATCGATTTCAGTCAGGTAACCCAGATAAACTTAGTCACCTTCCCATAATAAAAATGTATTTCCGCTTTCATCTGCCAGAAAGGCTCCGTCAGGAACAAGTGCCAGCAGTTTTGCTGTTTGTACATCCAGCAAATTATTTATGTTAGGCGGAATTTCGTTTCTTATTAAAGGATAAAACAGATCGTAAATAGGATTTGGTTTCAGTCTGTTTTCTCTGAACTCAGCCGAAGCAAATCTGTCGTCATTTGCAAAATAGACTTTTGCATTCATTGAAAAGTTTACCAGATAATAAGGAATTCCGTCGTCATCAACTTTTACAAAATTATCTATTTCTGCATTTTCTATTTTTTTAAGTTCTTTACTTTGTTCAACAGCATAGACAAGCTTATATAAGTCGTTGAAATATGCTTGTCCGGAAAGCTTATACTGATAATAGTTAAAATGCTCACCAAAGTTTTCACTTTCATATTCTATATTAACATAAGATTGCGGAGCAAAACTGAAACTCACCTTATTAATAAAGTTGTAGAAACCTGATTGTTTCAATCCGATTGGAATGTTAAACTTTCTGAGAGCAAGAATGGAATCAAGTTCAGCTGCCTGATCTTTTAACTGCTGCAACTGATCCATAAGTTTTTCCGTGTCATACGAAGTTTCTTCCAGTTTCTTTATTTTAACATTCTGCTTATCAATCTCTTTTTGTAAAAACCAGAAACTGTAGCCCCCGCCTGTTACGGAAAGTAATACAAGCACAACTATTAAAATTATGGTATTTATTATTTTTCGATCCATTTTACTCTATTCTTGTTCTTTAAACAAATCGCATTCCAATAAAAAAGCAAAGGTGTTTTTTTCACGTAACGGATCGTAAATGATATTCTGCAACATTGCATTGTTGTTAAAATCTGTGAATTCCGTTAGTGATTTTCTCGACATTGAATGTCCTGAAATTATTAATCTTTGATCAAGTGTCTGAATTTTTGATACCCAGAAATTTCTTCTTCTTTCAACAAAGGTGGAGATTTTATCTATGGTTTTTGACCAGACTTCAGTCCCGATTGATGCTGAATCAAGTATTGCCTGGGTTCGTCCAAAGTTTTCAACTTTCCCCGATATTACCGTCATAGAATCAATTATGGTCTGATTCTGAATCTGAAGTTCTGTCAGATTTTTTATTTTAAGTTCGTTTTGATCAATCTCTTTATATTGAGATAAAATTGTAAATGTAAAGTAAAACGCAGCCAAAAACAGGAGAGGAAGAACTGCAAAACTATGCCAGCCAAACGTTAAAACTTTCTGATTATCTTTTATATATTTTGGTAAAAGGTTTATCCCGCGATGGTTCTTATCTGCTTCATCGTAATATTCAAGCGCAGCAGCCATTGGTATTGCAAATGCCGAAATCACTTCCTGATCTTCTTCTGAAAGGAATGACATATCAAACATTTCAAAGTTCAGCTGACTAACATCTGCTTCAGGGAAAGTTCCGTAAAAGGAGAGAACCAGATTTTCAGAATTATCTTCACCGCAAAGTATAACGTTATCCAGACGAGGAATTCCGCCATTTTCCATTTCAAGAAGAATTTTGGAAAAATAAACATCGTAAGTGTGAAGATTTTCAGTCCCGATATCCAGCGGTGTTCCAATATGTTTCAGCTTGTTGCCTTCAAGGAAAATAAGCTTGCTAAATTCTTTTCCTGTGTAAATTATTAATGAATAATCTTCAGGGAAAAAATTGTTTGCCGAAGTAACAAGATGAGCAAGCGCAACATCGGAGCTTTTTACAGTCGGGATTTTGTAATATCTTTTATTATTTATCTTTGCCAGCGCATTAATCTGTTCCACACAAGGAATGCCGTCTTCAATAAACGCAACCAGCTTTTCATTTTCAGAGTAATCTATATAATCCAGACTATCTTGAGATATTACAAGTCCCTTTGTATTTTGAATATCTTCAATAATCTGATTCTTAAATTTCTTTTTGTCTTTTCCTTCTTCACCTGCAAAAATATGGTAACTTAAAATCGGGTCGCTCACAACAGGAACAAATTCTGCTCCTGACAAATTTATATCGTAAAGATTTGCAGCAAGCTCGCCAACATCAAATGAAACTTCACCTTGTGAAGAGGAATAAATATCGCCCGAACCGTAACTGTCGAATGTAACATCAGAGGCCAGACTATCAGTAGCCAGATCAAAATCTTCTGACGAAGTTAATTCTCCGGATGCAATTTGGGAAGTGTTAATTGCAACAGAGCGATGTATTTTTATTTTTCCGTTATCGCGGGAAAAAACAACAAGCTTTGTTTCGTTGTGTTCGCAATATGTACATACCAAATGTTTCATATCTACATTCCTTTGAGCAATTGCATAATTCTGGTTTTATTGTTGGCATACGCAATTACATTATCTCTGGAAATTTTCCGTTGTTGAAACAATCTCATAAGGTCCTGTTCCATTGTAATCATACCTTGTGGTCCGCCTTGATTAATCATCATATAAATTTCACTTAAATTATCGTTTTTTATCGCAGCTTTTACACTTGGTGTTACAAGCAAAACTTCTTTGGCAAGAACACGTTTGCCGTCCAGACTAGGAACAAGTTTCTGCGAAACCACACTTACCAAAACATCTGCAAGTCTGTTTCTCACACGTTCCTGCTCGGAAGGATGAACTTCTGCAATAATTCTGTCGATTGACTCAATGGCGGAAGATGTATGAAGTGTTGAAAACACTTTATGTCCGGTATCAGTTACTTCAAGTGCAGCTAAAATTGTTTCAGGATCTCTCATCTCACCAATTACAATAATATCAGGGTCCTGACGCAATGCCTGAACAACTCCGTCTTTAAAAGATTTTACATCTCTTCCAACTTCTCTGTGTTTTACAATAGATTTTTTAGATTGATGAACATACTCAACAGGAGAAGCAACTATTACTATATGACAAGGATCAAATCCGTTGTGAAAATCTATAATTGAATCAAGTGTGGTTGATTTACCCGAACCGGTAATTCCGGTTACAAGTGAAAGACCGAACTTGATATAATTATGACTCATTGTATTTAAAGCATTAGGATGAAACTCAAGCGATTCTACTGGTCTGGTAGAACCTGCAATTGCTCTCATATTGATTGCTATTGAATCAAGATCAAAATATGCTGTTGCTCTGAACCTGATTTTTTTATCCTGCGGCTCGTAAAAGAAAGTGTAACTGAAGTCGAGACTTCTTTCACTTAAAAATATTTCACGCTGGTTATCGTTTAACTGACTTAAAATCAAAACAGCGGCTTCATCTTCATTTAACTTTGGTAAATCTTCAGCTCTCGCTTTTTCTCCAAATATTCGGAACCACACGGATTCATTTGCGCCATGTCCTCCAATTTCAACGTCAGATGCATCACGTTCTACCATAACAGATAAAATGTGATTCATCAAATCAAATAAAAGGACTTTTTGCGAACCAGAAAGCTTAGGAACATTTTTAGAGATAAATGCAACTCTTTCAGGTCCCATTATATTTTGGGGAATCTGGTTTGAAAAGCTGGTTAAAAGTGATTTAGCATCATTAATCATTTGTTTACCAAAGTTGTCATTAAAACGTCTTTATACTGCAACTAAAATGCCAAAAAAACACGCTTTTAAGTCAAATTAATCAGTTTTTGATATATTTTAACTGTATCAAATAAATAAATGGTTCAAAATAATACAGTTTCAAGAAATTTTAATTCTAAATTATTCGTTAATCATAAGTTGATATTCGAAAAGATCCGATAAGTTTTACATCTATAATTATATATGTAATAACGGATCAGTCACTTGTACCTGCAATTACTTCCTGTATTGTTGTTAATCCGAGACGAACTTTTTCCATACCGGAATCACGAAGATTTAAAGTGCCGTCTTTTTTGGCTTGAAGTCTCAGCTGTTCTTCATTTACTTCATCACCCGATCTTACAATTATTTCTCTTATTTCATTTGTAAAATAGAGTGCTTCGTGAATTGCCAAACGACCTTTATAACCTGTGTTGTTACATTTTTCACAGCCTACTGCTTCGTAAATTTCAACATTTTTCCAGTCTTCAATTTGTAAACCGGCATTTTGGAAAAGTTCGGGATCATAATTTGTCATTTTTCTTTTACATTCCGGACAAACCCTTCGGATAAGTCGCTGCGCAACAATAATATTAATTGCATAAGCAATCAGGAAGGGTTCAACGCCCATTTTATATAAACGGGCAACAGCACTTGGCGCATCATTGGTATGAAGTGTTGAAAATGTAAGGTGACCTGTATTTGCAAGTTTGATTGCGGTTTCAGCGGTTTCGCGGTCACGCATCTCACCAACAAGTACAATGTCGGGGTCGTGCCGTAAAATTGCGCGAATGGCCTGTTCAAAATTCATTTTAGGCCCAATTTTTAATTGTCGGGCACCATCAATTACATATTCAACAGGATCTTCTATTGTAAGTGTATTTCTTTCCGGCGTCATAACCTGATAAAGAGCGGCAACAAGTGTGGTACTTTTACCACTTCCGGTAGGGCCGGTAAGTATCACCATCCCTTGCGGCTGACGAATAGATTTGTTGAAAGCTTTTTTAGCGTAACCTGAAATTCCCAGTTTATCAAGATCTTTAATTACTTTTCTGTCATCCAGGATACGAATTACAACGCTTTCAAATTTATTTTTAAGTTCTGTTCCCACCATTGGAAGAATTGAAACACGAAATCTGATGATTGTTCCATCTATTTCACGCTGAATAAAACCATCCTGCGCTTTCTCTCTTTCAAATCTGTCCATACCTCTGGAACGATCTTTAACAACTGCAATAACTGCTTCGGGAAAAGTGTTTTCCTGTTTGTACCAGGTCATAAGCTTACCGTCAACCCTGAATCTTACTTCGGTTGTTTTTTTACCGGCAGGCACAATATGGATATCACTCACACCGCGACGCACAGCTTCAACAAGTGTACCTTCAACAAGATTTATCAGGGCACTTTTGTTGATCTCCGCTTCCAGTTCTTCTTCGTTGATTGCTTCTTCTTCATCTTCAATTGAAATCTCTTCATCTGTTTCTTCCAACTTTTGAAGAAATTCATTTTGCTGAGGAAAAACTTTCTCTATAAGTTTATCGTAATCTTTTTTTCTGAGATAGTTAATCTCAAACTTTTTAACATTAAGAACATAAGCAATTTTGGTAAGGGATCGATCTGTAGGATCTACAGCTCCGAGAATCAGTTTATCTTTTATTCTGTCATCAAACTTAAAAGGGATAACTCTGTGTTCCAGCAAAAGTTTTTTGATATCATCTCCCTTATCAAGGATAAGGGATTTAATCTCTTCAATTCTATCTTCCGAAAGCTGATCTATACTGAAATTCAGCTCACGAAAAGCATAAAGAAGTGCAACTTCTCTGAAAATTGTATCATGATCAAAACTAAAATCCTGAACAAGAATCTGTGCCAGGTTTCTTTTATTTGAGTCACTCTCTTTTGTTTTTAGTGCATCTATTAAAATTTCGTTATCTATAATTCCTTTTTTAAGAAGGAGATAACCAATCTTATCTATCATTTCCAGTTTTTGATCCAGCATAAATCCTCTAGTTCATCATTGGGTTTTTAGGACTAATAACCGCTGTTTCAGCAGAAATTAATGTTAGTCCGATCATAACAATCATAATAAACATTGCAACGGCAACCTGAATTAAATCGATAATACTTTTTAGCCTGAAGACAGTCTCACTTTCATAATAGTTTGCAAGCTGTTCCGCTGTATTGGGAACCGTACCTGTTTCTTCGGCTGAGTGAAATCTTGAAATAGCAGTATCGGTAAAAACGGCAGATGCTTCAAAAGCTTCTGTTAACCCGACACCTCTCTGAATCATCAGAGGAATGGCAACTGTCTTAATCTGATGCTCAAAATATTTATTTCCTGTTGCTTCGGCTGCAATACGAATCGGTTCTATACTTTCGGCAGAACCTGTATAAAGTGTGAAAAATACACGACAAAAAATTTCTATTAATGTTTTATGTACCAGACTCCCTATAATCGGGATTTTAAGCATATATTTATCAAAGAGAAACCGCCCCTTTTCCGTCCGTATAAATTGCCATAACGCAATAACCGGCGCAAAGAGTACAAAGGCAATTAAAATGGGATTTTCCACCAGAAAATCACTTATGCTTAAAGTAGTGGCAGTCATAGGAGGCAATTCAATATCAAACTTTACAAAAAGCTTTGCTGTTTCCGGAAAAATATATCCTACATAAAAAAGAACAGCGAGCAGGAGTATAAAGACCGTAATCATCGGCATCAAAAGAGCACTTTTAAGATCCTTACGAAACTGCATCTGTCTTTCCAGAAACTTTGCCGTGGCTTTGTAAATTTCCGTCATATTACCACTTTTTGCGGCCAGACCCAGCATATATGCGGTAAACTTCCCGAATATTCCTTCATATTTCAGGAATGTTGCTTCACTATCAGCTCCTTTTTTCATTTCATTGTTTATCTGTCGCAAAGTATCACGAAGTGTTTTATTTTCGAGATCATTTGTCAGGAGCGTCATAATTTCGCTGTAGGAAAGTTTTTGCTCCATCAGCGAAGCACTGATTTTCACAAACGACACAATTTCCTGCATAGGAGGTTTGGGCTGATAATCGAGTAATTTTTTATTAACGGAAACTACATTATAACCCAGATTTTTAAGGGCCCGGGAAACTTCTTCTTTACTAAAAGCTTTTTGTTCACCAGTGGTTGGCTTATCGTTTCCTTTTTGAACTTTATATACAAAGGTAGATTTTTTCTCAATTTTATCGAGTTTCAGACTATGCTTTTTAACTATTGCATTAATCTTTTTCTTGGCTTCGCCATAAGTAGGAGCAGTCAGGTTGCCTGTGAGGGTTTGACCGTTTGGTTTTGTTGCGGAAAAACGGGTTTCAATCATACTTGACTCCACAAAAAAAGGCTAATAATTATATTATTAGCCTTTAATATAAGAATTTTTTTATAATTAACTAGTTGTTCTTGGTCACAGTACCCAAACCAGTTGTACCAGCTGTAAGAGTATATTTTAATTTTGCTGATCCGTCATCGCCAAGCTCAGTACCTTCACCAACTATAGTTACACTATTTGCTGCAACAGTAATGCTTACTTCACCATTTGGAGTAACAGCTTTAGTTGCTGTACCGCCGGTTCCTCTTAACTGCTGAGGAACTTGGAAACCAGTATAAGTGTTTCCGCCACCACCTAACATTGCAGGTTTTTTATAAAATTGGAAAGCCATATTACCTATTGTCATCATATCTGCCACTACAGCGTCTCTGTTTGCCTGAACTGAACTAGCTGAAAAAACGTTAATACCAACTACTACAGCTATACCTACTATAATAACACCTAATACGATTAATAATAATTGTTGCTGACCCATAACTTACTCCTTAACTAATTAATGATTGATTGTCTGTTGTTGCCTTCTATGTTACATATTGTGTGCCAAAATTAAACACTTTAAAAGTATATTATATATTAATAGAGCTCAAAAACAAATAAAAGAACATTTCTGTAAATTTTTCCGGTCTTAACTACCGCCGGTTATATCTGTAATCTGAAAATCATTGGGATCAATCTGCAAATTATACTTAATTGGGATATCACCGGTAAGCATTTCACTGCTTATTGCCTCAACTACTACCTGGTTTGCGTTTTGCGATTTAATAGTATAGTCTGCATTTGGTGTGCTTCTGAGGTTAACGGGAATGTTCCAGTTGGCAAACGATTTACCGCCGCCGCCAAGCATAGCGGGCTTACTGTAATGCTGTTGCGCCATATTACCTAAAGTTGATAATTCGTCTACAATCGCATCTTTTTTGGACTGAACAGAGTAATTATTAAAAAGCGTTATTCCAAAAATTACCGATAATCCTATCAGTATAACTGCTAAAATAATATATAAAAGTTGCTGCTGTCCCATTTGCTTCTCATTCTTGTTTCAGAAAACAGTGCAATAAATAAGCCACAAAAAATGAAGCAAATCATACAAATGAGTCTTGTTCTGGCAAAAAAGAAAGGTAATTAAAATCGGTTTATTTTACCTGTAGATTATTCTTTTTGTTTTTTTTAACAGGTAACTGTAATAAAATCAAATGGGAAGGTTGTTTTATTATGAGACAGCTTAAAAAAGCTGCCTCATTTTTTATATTATTTTTCTGTATTTCTGATACTAATGTGAAGATCTTTTAATTGAGGATCATCTACTTGTGATGGAGAGTTATCCATAAGAGATAATGCACTTGTTGTTTTCGGGAAGGCAATTACGTCGCGAATTGAATCTTCTTCTGCAAACAACATTACCATTCTGTCCAGACCAAAAGCAACTCCTCCGTGAGGCGGTGCACCATATTTAAATGCACTCATAAGGAACCCGAATTTTTCTTCAGCTTCTTCATCTGAAATTCCCAATGCTTTAAACATCTGAGCCTGAACTTTAGCATCAAAGATTCTGATACTTCCGCCTGCAATTTCATTTCCGTTTAATACAAGGTCATAAGCTCTTGCATTAACTTCACCCGGAGCTGATTCCATTTTATCCATATCTTCCACTTTAGGAGATGTAAACGGATGGTGCATTGCATAAAATCTCTCACTATCTTCATCCCATTCAAGCAGCGGGAAGTCAGTTACCCAAAGTAAAGAAGGTTTGGTATCTGGTTTTACCAATTCCATTCTTTTAGCAACTTCCAGTCTGAGAGAACCCATAATATTAAGAGTTTTTGTTCTTTTTCCTGAAAGGATTAACAGCAAGTCACCTGGTTTTGCATTTAACTTTTCAATAAGAGCTTTTTTCTCTTCTTCTTCAAAGAATTTAACAACCGGACCTTTAAGATCATTTTCTTCAACCTTAATCCATACAAGTCCGCCCGCACCAAGATTTTTAACATAATCTGTTAAATCATCAAGCTGTTTTCTTGACCAGCTTGCACAGTTTTCTGCATTTAATCCTGTTAAAATACCTTTTGATTCAATTGTATCTTTAAATACCTTAAATTCTGATTTAGCAAAAACATCATTAAGAGTTTTTAATTCAAGATCAAATCTCAAATCAGGTTTGTCACTTCCATATTTTTCCATTGCTTCTGCATAAGGCAATCTCTGAATAGGGGCTTCAATTTCATAATCTTTTATCTCTTTGAAAAGCTCTTTCATCAAGCCTTCCACCAGTTGAAAGATATCTTCCTGATCCACAAACGACATTTCAACATCTATCTGCGTAAATTCAGGCTGTCTGTCAGCTCTTAAATCTTCATCTCTGAAACATTTTACAATCTGGAAATATCTGTCAAACCCTGAAACCATAAGCAACTGCTTGTAAGTTTGAGGAGACTGTGGCAAAGCATAAAAACTTCCTTTATGAACCCTGGAAGGAACAAGGAAATCTCTTGCGCCCTCAGGCGTACTTTTCATAAGATAAGGAGTTTCAACTTCAAGAAAATCATACTTGTCAAAATAGTTTCTTGTAATTTGAGTTACTTTGTGACGTAAAGTAAGATTTTTCTGCATTCTTGGTCTTCTTAAATCAAGATATCTGTATTTTAATCTTAACTCTTCACTTACATCTATTTCATCTTTTATTACAAACGGAGTTGTTTCCGCTTCGTTCAGAATAACAATATCTTCAACAATTACTTCAACTTTACCAGTAGGAACATTTGCATTTTCAGCTCCTTCCTGTCTCTTCTGAACTTTTCCTTTTACAGAAACTACAAATTCATTTCTAAGCAATTTACCTTTTTCACTTGCAGACTGATTAACGGTTGGTTCAAATACAATCTGAGTAATTCCGTATCTGTCGCGCAGATAAATAAATATTAACCCGCCCAGATCTCTTCTGGAATCAACCCATCCGTTTAGTACAACTGACTGGCCGACATGCTCTTCTCTTAATTCTCCGCAGGTATGCGTTCTTGAATCGAATTTCATTACCTGATATTCCTTATCTATTTACAAATTTCATTAATTCGAAAAAACGAAAAATAAAAATACGGAAAATCGCCCTTAAACAAAATAACCCGGATAAATTTCCGGGCTATTCTTCAATAATTAAAATTTATGTCTCTTTTCTAAAAATTGTTATAAATAATTGAAACAGCCAAAATTGCAGTCCCGATCATATATAAAAACAAATAGATAAATATTATTGTCAAAAATTTGATAATTGTTTTTACCCCCTTTTGGCGGTAAACTCTTTTAAGAGCTTTTGTAGTGTAGATTGTAAAAACAATTATTATCAAAAAGTAAGTAATTCCGGTAACGTGTGAACTTATGCCGACAATTCCCATAATAAGAGGAAACAGCAGTAAAATCAAAAAAACCGAATGTATATGAAGTGAAAATATAAGATGATTTATATAGAATATTTTACTTCTTATGTAAAATACTTTCAGCAACAGAGCAAAAATCGGAACCATAAGAAATACCAGTTTTGACATTTGCCCCATAAAATCTTTCATAAAAATTGTTTGTCCGTAACCACCCGAATTGTTCATATTTTCCACACTTTGAAGAAAAGTACGCAAATAGGGGTTAACAGTTGTATCTTGAGAAAAAGATATATCAGATTCATCATTATCAATTTCTCTTTCTCTGATTTTGTAATTTCCAGCCAGGTAATTGTAAAAACGATTATTTTTATTTATTCCTTTCGGAGCTTCAACTTTTATAAACTTCTCCAGAGATTCCAGATCTAATTCATCATTTCCATACTTATTTCCGGGTTTACTTTTTATCCTGTAATGCTTCAGCAGTTTAAAGACAAAAAAACGATGTGAGCTTTCAGAAGAACTCAAATTGTACGCGGCAATCTCTTTCAGCAGTTTTTCTTCTTTTAGAGATCTCTTTTTCTCTTTGGTGTATAACTGATAATTATCTGTAATTTCACCTATTATAAGGGTTTTTGTCTCTTCCGAAAGCTGTCCCTCATATCTTTCCATTAAAAACGCCAGGGAATCGGAAGCAGATGAGACCCGCGTACTTTTAAATTCATCACTCGATGTATCGGAACTATTTAAAGCAAGCATAAAAAAGTAAAGAACCGTGGTAAACACAAATAAACGCATAGGAAGAATATATGTTGCGCGTCTGCCCACAATATATTCTGTTGTAAGGTGTCCCGGCTTTTTTACAAGAGGAGCAAAACTCTTAAAGAATTTTGAATCAAATGTGAAAAACTCTCCCAGCAGTTCTCTAATTATTTGTGAAAGTGAAACCTGCTTATGAGAGTTAATCTGTCCGCAGTCGGGACAAAAATTAAAATCTTCCAATTCTCTGCCGCAATTCAGACACACATCCGATTTGCGCATTTTTTTATTCAGCTTAAACATTTTTCCTTTTTGTTTTATATTTACTCAAGTCTTTTAATTTTTAACGTCAAATATAAATATCGAAAACTCTTTATGAAACAATTCATTTTGCAGAATTTTCAATATATTTAAACGGCTTAAACTTAAACAGAGGGAAAAATGAAACTATCACGTTTACTACTTTTCATTTTAATAATTTCATCATTCATTATTGCTCAAAAAAAATCGATTAACTATTCTCATCGTTTTGAACGTGCAGTAAAACAGGGAACACGTACCTATAACGGGCACCCGGGTGAAAATTACTGGATAAATAAAGCTTCATACCAGATAGAAGCCTCAATCGATGTAAAAACAAGAACACTTCACGGTTCTGAAAAAATTATCTATAAAAATAATTCTGATAAACCAATGAAAGCCCTTTATGTAAGATTGTATCAAAATTTCTTTCAAAAAGGAAATGCAAGAGACTTTCAGGTTTATCACAACGATGTTGGCGAGGGAGTTAAGTTAAAGAAACTTATTGCCAACGGAAAAACTTACAATATCGACTCTCTCTGGATCAGAGAAACAAATATGGTTTTTGTTCTTAATGAACCGGTTAATTATAGCGAAACCGCAACAGTTGAAATTGACTGGAGTTTTGTAATTCCGGAAAAAACAAGAATCAGAATGGGGACATACGATGAATCTTCATTTTTTGTGGGTTACTGGTATCCGCAGATTGCTGTAATTGATGATGTTCACGGCTGGGACAGATCTTCTCACAAAGGGGTTTTGGAGTTTTATAACGACTTTAATGATTTTGATGTAAAAATAACTTTACCTAAAAACTTTATAACCTGGGGAACCGGAGTTCTGCAAAACCCGCGCGAAGTTTTATCTGATAAATATTACAACCGTTTTCAAAAATCAAAATTTACCGATGAAATAATTTCACTAATCGATTCAACAGATCTTGCCTTAAAAGATTTTACTCCCGACAAAGAAAAACTGACCTGGCACTTTAAAGCAGAAAATGTTCCCGACTTTGCTTTTGGAACCAGCGATCATTATTTGTGGGATCAGTCGAGTCTGCAGTTTTCCCCTACAGACAAAAGAATTATGGTTGGAGCTGCATATAAAAAAGACTCAAAGGATTTTTACGGTGTTACAGATATTGCGAAAAAAACCATTAATTATCTTTCTACAGATTTACCCGGTGTGAAATATCCCTGGCCTTCTATGACTGTCTTTAACGGCAGCGGCGGAATCGAATTTCCAATGATAGTTAATGACGGCTCATTTAAAAGTTTTGCCGGAACACTTGAAGTGACCGCGCACGAAATAACTCACACTTACTTTCCTTTTTACACCGGAATAAATGAAACCAAATATGCCTTTATGGATGAAGGATGGGCTGTAATGCTTATTTTTGAACTGCAGCGTAAATATGCTTCTTCCGATCCGGTTGCAAACACTGTTAAAAATTATGAAAAGTTTGCCGGAACTGATAACGACATTCCGTTAAGAGTTCCATCCAGTGCGGTTTCTTTTATCCCTTATTACCGAATGGTATATAACAGAGCAGCTCTCGCTTACTGGTTTTTAATGGATGCAGTAGGAAAGCCCGCCTTTAAGGCAGCTATACAGGAATATATCTCCCGCTGGAAAGGAAAACACCCTGTCCCTTATGATTTTTATCATACGTTCGAAGATGTAATCGGAGAAAACCTTGACTGGTTCTGGAAGCCATGGTTCTTTGAGTTTGCAGCTCCTGATCTGGAAGTTGAAAAAATCTCAAATATCCGCAATACTTATATTGTAAAAATCAATAAGCTTGGTAAAACACCGGTTCCTGTTAGAGTGGAATTATTTTTTGATGACGGATCATCTGTTACAAAATATCAGTCTTGCAGTGTCTGGAAAGATAAATCATCTGTGGAAGTGAAAATCAATTCTGAAAAGAAACCAATTAAAGTTGTGGTTGGCGGAAAAGATATTCCTGATATAAACAGAAAAAATAATAAATTGGAAATATAAAATTATGACTGTCCCTCAGGGGGCAGTCTCATTAATATGAAAAAAAGGAAAAACATATTTAAAGAATTTATCATATCCCTGATTTCATTAATAGCAGGAATCACTTCATCCTTTTCTGCTGCAATTATTGTTGAGGGACTCGAATTTACTCCGGGCGGGGTTTTATTTATTCTTTCAGTAATAATTTTAACTGTGGGATTTTTTATTTCGCAGTTTGTGTGTCTGATAATTGTAACCGGAATGTATTCTTTTATAAAGAAAAAAATTGCAAGTCAGATGCTGGAAGATGATAAAATTCCGGTTAAAGATCCTGAAAAGATTGAAAAGCTGAGAGAAACAATTAAAATTAAGTAACCTTATTAATCAAAGCGTTTTTATAAAGCTCCAGATATTTCTTTGCCGAACTTTGCCAGCTGTAATCCTGCTTCATTCCGTTTAACTGAATTTTTTTCCAGAGATCTTTATCATTAAAACAATTTACCGCTCTTTTTACAGAAGCATATAAATCATATCCGTTGTAGTTTTCAAACACAAATCCATTACCTGATTCATTCTGAATATTTGCATCCCAGTCGTGCACCGTATCTGCAAGTCCGCCTGTCTTTCTCACCACAGGAACACTTCCATATTTAAGAGAGTAGATTTGATTAAGTCCGCAAGGTTCATAAAGTGAAGGCATTATAAATATATCTGAAGCAGCTTCAATTAAATGAGCGAGTTCTTCATTGTAATAAAGATTTACTTTCAAATGATTAGGATAAAGTTTTGCAATTCTGATAAGTTTATTTTCATACTTCTTGTCCCCGGTTCCCAAAATAACCCACTGGGCATTAAGTTGAACCAGATATTTTACTGCGCGGGCAAGTATATCAAAACCTTTTTGAGAAACTATTCTGGAAACCATTCCCATTAAAGGAATCTCTTTCTGAAAAGGCATACCAAGCTGATTTAACAGATATTTTTTATTTTCCAGTTTACCTGATAAATCATCTGCAGAATAATTATGCGGAATCATTTTATCTTTTTCAGGTGACCAGATATCGTAATCAACACCATTTACTATTCCGGTAAAATCATCTTGCCGTTCAGCCAGAACACCTTCCATTCCGCCGCCAAACTCAGGGGAAAGAAGTTCCTGTGCATAAGTCCGGCTCACAGTATTTACACTGTCTGCCAAAGTTATTCCTGCTTTTAAAAAAGAAACCTGTCCGTAAAACTCAGCCGGAGCCATCGGATAAAAAAGTTCCTGAGGAATTTCAGCTTTAAATAATGTGCTTGCAGGAAAAAGTCCCTGATAACCGATATTGTGT
This sequence comes from Rhodothermaceae bacterium, assembly GCA_041725875.1. Classification (GTDB taxonomy): domain Bacteria; phylum Bacteroidota; class Ignavibacteria; order Ignavibacteriales; family Melioribacteraceae; genus JBGRQB01. Next base: position 71,906 of record JBGRQB010000002.1, on the reverse strand, counting down.
ATAGTGAAGAGTGTTGCGGTTTTTCTGAAAAGCTTATCCCAGCTGTAGTTAAATTTAATATATAGCGGAATTAAACCGGTTTGCCAGTCATTGCAATGAATTATATCAGGAGCCCAGTTCAGGTGCTGCAAGGTTTCAATAGCAGCTTTTTGAAAGACGATAAATCTTATATCTTCATCTTTATCTTCAGTATAAATTTTACCGCGGTTAAAGAGCTCATTTTGCTCTATAAAGTAGATTTCGACTTTACTGTCACAATCTATGCAGCTAAATACATTAATATCATATTTTTTTTCTCCTGCACTAACAGAAACAGGCGAATCAAAATTAACCTTTTCCAAGTCGTATTTTTCGAGGTTCAAAATATCATACTTAGGAATAATTAATTTAACTTTGCAACCCAGTCTGGCAAGCTGGTGAGGCAAAGATCCGGAAACATCTGCAAGACCGCCTGTTTTGGCAAACGGTACTGCTTCGCTTGATATAAAAGCTACATTCATATTACAGCTTCATTTGTGACAATTTAGTTCACAAATGAAAACAAAATGAAGTACAAATTCAAAAAAGTTATGTTAATTTATTGTAATTAATAAATTTTATAAAATCGGAACACTGAACCCGACCACAAATTTCTTTTTATTACGATGATTTAACCGCCAGGTAAAATCGAGACTCACAGGGAATATTTTTTGTCCAATACTGAACCCTGCTTCCATTAAAGACTGCCTAAAAGTATCTGCTTCCTGCGGTAAAATTGCTTTTGATTCATCAGAAATATCAAGGTATACAAAATTAAAATGTGTGCTTAATGTTAAATCAAGATCCAGCAGAAATGTTAATCCCGCAGCTCTGAACAGATCATCCTGCCAGTCATAAATCAAATTAGCTGCTACGGCTCTGTCACCCGCAGCTTCCCCTATTTTAACAGAACGGAATGTATAAGGCTGTGTCACCTTACTTATAGTGCCGGGAACCGCATACAGCATCTGATAAGGAACTGCTTTATCAGCATAAACCGCATCTATGTTTAATCTCAGATTTGTTGCACCAAAAGAGTTCAGATAAAGGTATGAGTTAAATTTATAAATAGTGAAATCTATTTCACTTCCCAGCGATTTTGAAGCAAACGTTACATCTCCGTTAAAGAAAATCTGATCTCTGCCCCTTGATACTCTTCTTTTATAATATCCGTCTTCAATATGTTTTCTGAAATCAAGACCAAGAGAAGCTGTTATTGCATTAATGCGTGTCTCGTAAATACTTTTGTTTTCATCAAACTTTCTGTCTTTGTTAAAAAAGGAAAAATCTGTGTTGTTAACTGCCGATCTGTCAGTTCTGTTCAAAAACCCGATTCCTGCAGTAAGATAACTTCCCAGTTCACTTTTAATCTTAAAATCAAAACCGCTTGTGTAATAATAATCTCTGAAATCTTGTTTGCTTACCAGACTCAAAACCGTGGAGGTAAACTTTGAATACTCAATAGATTCTCCAAACAGATCTGTGAGTTTGTCATAAACATTAAACTCAATCTCTCCTGTTCTTAATCTGCCAAAGAGATATCTTCCCCCTATTTTTCCTTTTAGTTTTTCATCAGAAAAACCGTAACCGACAGAAGCATTTCCCCACAATCGCTGATCAAGCAAATTGGAAAAGGAGAATTCGGATGAAATTGAATGTCCTTCAACTTTGTTAAAACCATACATTCCCAAAGGAGCTGTGATGGAGTAATTTTTCCCCAGTCTGTAGTTAAATGCCAGCAAAGAAAACTCATCCCAGAAATTGAAAGGCACATTCATCAGACTATCCATTTTATTGTATGCCTTAGTCTCCTCAGTAGAAACAGGAAGCGTTTGAATAGACTGCCAGTATGTTGAATCTTTATCATCAGCACCTTCAATTATTTTTACCAGCGCCATATCAAAAAAACTGTTTTGTATCTTTTTATTTACTTCATATCTGTTTAGAATACTGTTAAACTCAAACCCGAATTTAATAATTCCCATTACATCAACTTCGCCGAAAAGTCTGTAATCCACAGGCATATAAATTCCGTTAAAAGGAATAAACTGTTGATAAATATTCATTTCGGTGAAAAGTCCGCCCGGATTTGCAGCACTGTTTATCTGAACATCTACTTTTACAAGATCATAAGTTTCATCCAAAATGAATAATCGTCCCACAAACCCCGGATCATTCGGATCATCCGGCGCAAAGTAAATTTGAAAAACTTTTTTGGTATCATAAGCAAGAGAGTCTTCTATGTAATAGTAGTAATAATCGAGAGCATAATCTGCAATCGGACTCGGAATTTCTCTGCCGGTTATATTTAATTCTTCATCGTAAAAATTCTTTATTACTCTTCCGCCTGTAATTACATTAAGTGATGCCGGAAAATTTGCAGTTTGTTTTCGGGCAATAATTTCATCTTTGTAAAAATCGGGAGATTTGAAATAACCTTTACTCTGGTTCTCTACAATTCCCACAATTTTTAAGTCGGCAGAATCTGATTCTTCTTCATCGTCGAACAGACTCATATTAACTCCGCCCGAATCTCCCTCCACGTCTTTATCGCTTCTTACAACACCTTTTGTATATGCTTCAAAAACATAAGATTCTATTTTGGAGTTACGATTCTGTTTCTGTCTGATACTCCTTTCAATAAGTCTGATTGCCGGATTTATTCCCGGAGTAACAGTTACATCACTGATTTGCAGATCTTTTGGAGTAAGCTCTGCATTTATATTAACATTTTTTGTGAGTTCAACAGAAATTGTATCTGAAGTAAACCCGATATAAGAATAGATAAGTTTATAATTACCTGCAGTAAGGTTAAACTGATAAACTCCGTCGGAATCGGCTGCCGTGCCAATTGGTTTATCTATTATTTTCACATTTGCAAAGGGAAGGGAAGAATTGTTTTTTGCATTTGTAATTTTACCACTTATCAGAAATTTATTTTGAGCAAAAAGGGGGATTAACCCTGCTAAAAGAAATAGAACTGCCTTTTTCATCTTTACCTGTAAATATTAAAACTAACGTTTATGTGACGAATTTATGAATGTTGGTGTTACAAAAAAAGGAGCTTAAAGCTCCTTTTTTCTTTATAAAATTTTACCAATTCTGTTAAATCGTATTGAGCCGAGCAATTTGAAAAAATTGCTGAAAGGAATTGAACTGTCGAAAGAAAAGAAAACAAACATCGGTTCTCCTAAAATTTTATCTCTCGGAACAAAACCCCAAACCCTGCTGTCGGCACTGTTGTTTCTGTTATCACCCACCATAAAGTAGTAGTTTTGTTTTATGGTAAAAGTATCTGTCTCTTTTCCGTTGATAAATATTTTATCATCTTTAACTCTTACAACTCTTTTTCCATATTCTCTGTTTATCAGATCTTCATATCTGTAAAGATTTTCTGTTGTAAGTTTTATCTCTTCACCTTTGCCAGGCACAACTACGGGTCCGTAATTATCAGTATTCCAATATTCGTTGCGCGGAAATATCTCCTGATCCGGCATTGTTACAGGATGAGAATATTTATTTTCATATCTTATGTTTGCAGGGATGGGAAACTCTTTCCCGTTTACAAAAAGAACTCTGTCTCTGATAACAATTGTATCCCCCGGAACCCCGACACATCTTTTAACCCAGCTTTGCACATCTGTGTGCTCAAGATTTCCCTGATAACCGGGAAATTCAAAAACAACTATATCACCTTTTTCCGGTCCGTCAGACCATTCCCATCTTGCAAAGGGGAGTCTGAGGTTTGTATGAGGCACATTTCTGGGAGTGTAAAAATCGTATGCGAGTCTGTTAACAAGAATAAAATCCCCGACATTAATTGTAGATTCCATAGAACCTGTTGGTACAAGTGAGCCTTGAATTATGGATGACGCAACAAAAAACGCTATTAAAATTAAAATTGTGTACTCTCTGGCAACTGCTATAAAACGCTCTTTTTTGCTTTGCGCCTGTTTGCCGGTCTTATTCTTTGCCATAAAATTCCTGTAAATTAAGTTTCCAATTCTTCAACATAGAAAAATACTAAAAGTTCCTTTAAACAAAAAAAGGTTCGCGGGCACTGCGAACCTTTTGAGTAAAAGTTGAATAATGCTAATTATTCATACCAGGATAAAATTTCAAACTTTCCTGTTCCCGGAAATGCGGGCGGAGAAACATAAAGCAGTCTGTTATCATATCTGTATCTTTTGCCAAAACCGCTTCCGCCACTGTTACCAAAAGTACCAACAGCTCCTCTTGTATCCTGAATAATTCCACCTACAAGATTAATGTTGCCTGCTCTTGGTCTGTACCTGTAATTTTCCGCACCAAACTTTCCCTCCTGGCAATATATCGATGCGTGAATTTCGATATCGCCTGAGTTATTGGCATTATTATCAGAAATCCATACATTTTTTTCAGATACAATACCCAGCATATCTGTAGATTCCGGGTTATCCATAGGACTTGTATTGTAAACTATGTTGTTATCTATATAAACACTTCCTTTACTGCCTGAACCGGAAACAGAAATTGTGTACCTTCCTTTTACGGTTCCCTCTACATGCATATTTGCATTTTGCGCAAAAATAATTCCGTTTGAAGTAAGGTTTGCTCCTAAAACAGCATTATATTCATCGCCTTCGGCAAATTTGTATTTTATACTGTCTCCGTCAAAAAGGAGATAAACATCATCGTGACCGGAAAAAACATGACCGTTAAGGTTAGCCTGATCTTCTACTTTATCAACACCGTCGGAAGGAATCGGGATATAAACTCCTTTTTGATAATCACCGTGAATAATCGGGTAATCATAAGAATGTCTGGAATAATAAAGAATTCGTTTTCTGGTTGTAACCTTATCATAAAAAACCGGATGTCTGTATGCTCTCAAATAATCGTTTGTGTGCATTGGACCCCAGACAGTATCTTTGTTTGTCCACCAAATATTACTACCTTCGCTATGCGAAAAATAAGCAAACTTGGAAAAACTGCTCGGCTGAATACGTACTACAACTGTTGAAGTAATCTCTTCATTATTAAGACCAAAAACCTTGCCTTCACTTACAATTGTAATAATCTGGTTTTGATTTGCAACTGTGTCGCCGCAGTCACCCATTGTATCACCGTGCGCCAGATGAGCTGCAACCGCACTTTGAGAAACCATAATTGTGTGTCTGTTGCTCGGATTTCCCGGAGGAATATGACAAATTTTTACTTTGTCATTACCTTCATAAAAAGGATTATTAATCGAAACATTCAAAAGTCCGCCCGAAAGCTGAAGATTTGAATATCCGTCTACCCATTTATCGTTGCTGAATAATTCTCGGGCAGCCATATTTGCGCCTGAGACAGCTATATTGTGTGCAGTAATATCGAGATAGTAATCAAAATAATTATCAGCAGCCTTACTGCTAATTGTGTTGTAGTTGTTTCCGAATATTAAAAATATTGCGCTGAAACCAACAACCAATAATAATGACGCCTTACCACCCATAACTTACCTCACTTCATTTTTTAGGGTGAATTATCTGTTACTTAAATTTCTGGAAGCCAGTCTTATCTGTCTCCAAAAAGCAGTTGCATATTTCATAGAATCAGTATATCGTTCTGCAACCGCAAATGTATTTTCCAAAGTGATATCTATCTGTATTGTGTGTATCTGACCTAAATTAGCAACAGGAACTGGTAAAGAATCTCCTAAAGAGGTAAAATATTTCATATCAAACTGCGTTAATCCTATTGCAATATCTTGCGGTTCTTCACCATTTATTTGTCTGTATAGCTTTCTGTCATTAGGATGAGGAGTACTTCCCAGTTCAGAAACATCTCCTACATAATATCTTACAGCATCTATATCACCGTCATTATCAATATCAGATCTGAAAGTAATATTGTGTCTGTTTGCCGATAAAAATGCCAGACCCGGATTAGGGATACTGTCCCAGTTGCGGCAATAACCAATTTTTCTGAAGTCGTGTTCTAAAATCTGAACTGCGGCCACAAGGTTTGACTGCACCATTAATTCTGCATTATATTCAAAAACTCCGTCTGAATTGGCACTGTGGACTCTGAAGAGTATGAGTAAAAGAATCCCTCCCAATATTGAAGAACCTATTATATCAAGTATTGTATTCGATCCCATTACTACCTCATCTGAAAATAAAATAAGTAAATACTTTTTCCAGTTTCACTGTATCAGCAGGTAAAACTTCTCCTGCCAGATACGGCATTGTAACATTAACTGTTACTTTTTTATAGAATGTTTTGGTGTTTTGAGCAAGATTCGGCTGTGCAGGATTTATATAATTTACATCAACCCAAACTCTGTATACCGGTCCGGGAACATATCGGGGCTTGGTTTTATCCACCGGTTCGGTTTCATACCAGTAATTATCAAAATCATCTATATCATCATAAGATCCGTAAGCTTCGTTATCCGGACCTATATTACTCATAAGGCTGGTGCTGGCTACATATTCTTCAATAACATTTTCATCAAATGCTTCCTGCATAATTTCATCCAGCATAGAAGAGGCAAGGGAAATTGCCATAATATTATACTTGCTGTTTATGAGAATATCACGCGTAGATGAAAAATTGTTATTTACATTTAGTAGTACCATTTATAATAAGAGTATTGAACCAACAGTCAACATTGTTTGTCCTAATCCCATTATATCACCTTCCTGTTTTTATATATGCCGTGCAAATACTGTGCTAGCTTATTTATAGTTGTTATTTACATAATTCGGTAAAATCTATTTATCATTTTAGTCATTAGTGGTAAAAATTACCATTTTTTAATTTATATCAACTCATCAGGTTGTTCTATTTATTGTTGCTTTTTCTAAAAAAAGCAGAAAAAACTATTAAAACAGTGATTTTACGCACAATTTAAGGAAATTTATATTTACCAAAATACTTGCCTGATCTGTTTTTACAATATGGCATAAATTCTTATATTAGGCAACAAACTATGTGGATATTTTATGGACCCGATTAATCTTTTTGTTGGAATAAATATAATTGCAACCTTTATTGCCCAGGCAAAAGCAAGTAAAAATCAGCTTAAACTGTCACTTTCCAATACTGTGAACAAACCAGCTTCTTTTTTGCAAAAACTGCCCCTTAATATTGCTGCAATAATTTTACTTGTTTCAATCATTTCGGTTTTTGGTGTTCTCTCTTTAACTCCGGAACAGTTTGCAGAGTTTTCATCTGTTAATTATGATGCTTTCAGACTAGCAGGATTGCTGATGTTTGTAATTTTTTCCTGGGGACAAATACAATCGTTCAAAACTCTTGGCAAAAATTACACGCAGGATGTGGCAATAATTAAGAATCATAAACTTGTTACCACCGGCATCTACAAAAATATCCGTCATCCGCAATATTTGTGTCAGATATTTGCAGATCTGGGTATTGGTCTGGCTCTTATGAGCTACATAATTGTGCCTGTTGTTGTGTTAATTGAAATTCCTCTTATAATAATGAGAGCTTCTTTTGAAGAAAAACTGCTGCTTAAACATTTTGACGAAGATTACTCAGAATACAAGAAAAAAAGCGGGTTTATAATACCATTTATCGGATAAAAATGAGATTTACTTCCGTCATCATATATATATTAATATTTCTAAGCACAGGTATTTTTGCGCAAAACCTGCAGAAAATGTCTGTATCGGGCGGAAAATATTCTAATCTTACATATATTACAAAAAAATCAAACGATTTTGTACCTGCTGAAGATCTGGCAAAAATTCTGGGTAAAGCCTGCACAAAAGACAATCATCAAATTGAAATAAGATCAGGCAGTGCAAAAATAAAATTTACTGCTCAAAATCAGTTTCTTCTCTTTTCTTCAAATAATTATCAAAAAACAGAAGTGTATCAGCTTCCTATTTCAACTCTGCTGATAAAAAACAGAATTTATGTTCCTGTGCAATATTCAATTCACTATCTGAAAGATTTTCTGAATATCGATCTTTCTTACGATAAATACACCAAAAGACTCACAATTAACAATAATTCTTCTGAAGCAGATTATGTTGAAGATCTTTCAGGGTATAATACCGAACGTATAGATTCTTTTGATCTTTTTGGTGTTGAAATAGAAAAGAAATTTAACGGGACCCAGATTACGTTTAAATCAAACAAAAAGATTCATCAGCACACAAAATCTATTATAAACAATAAACTGATTGTAACAATTTCTGGAGTTACAATTTATCCTGAACTTGCAAAAGAGATAGTTTCTACCGGACTTGTAAGAAAAACCGAAATAAAGAAAATAACCAATCTTACTTCGCAATTTGAATTTACCTTAAAAAGAGGATTTACAAACGCCGATTCATTTATAGATCAGGAAACCAACGATTTAATTATTTCTGTCCAGAATTCAACACTAAAACATAAAGAAATCAACTATGAAAAAGAATCGGAACGCTGGCTGTTTGATGTTGTTGTAATTGATGCCGGACACGGAGGCAGAGATCCCGGAGCAATTGGTGTTGGGGGATTGAGAGAAAAAGATGTAAATCTCGGAATAACACTTAAACTGGGGAAATTAATTGAACAGAAAATGCCCGGTGTTAAAGTTGTTTATACCAGAAAGACCGATAAATTTATAGAGCTTTTTAAGCGAGGAAAAATAGCCAACGAAAATAACGGAAAGCTTTTTATCTCAATACATTGTAACTCTCTACCAAAGAAAAAAAGCTCTGTGCGGGGTTATGAAACATACCTTCTTCGTCCGGGAAGAACCGCAGAAGCAATAAGAATTGCAGAAACAGAAAACAAAGTAATTGAGTATGAAGAAAACCCTGATTTGTACCAAAAACTTACAGATGAAAACTTCATTCTTGTAAGTATGGCGCACTCAGCCAATATGCGCTATTCGGAAAAATTCTCAGATATTCTTAATCAGGAAATGAGAAAAAACAACCCCATTCCTTCCCGCGGAGTTAAACAGGCCGGATTTTATGTGCTAGTGGGCGCTTCAATGCCGGGAGTTTTATTTGAGGCAGGTTATCTTACCAACAGATCTGATGCAAAATATCTTAAAAGTCAGAGGGGACAAAACGAAATTGCCCGCAGAATGTTCAATTCAATAAAGACCTACAAAAAGTATTACGAAAATGTAATGAAGCAGGAACTTTAATAGCATATTAAAAACTTAAACCATACCTTAATAAACAGGTTGCATTTCTAAATTTTTATTACAATATTTCGACCATAAGGAGAAAACTTCACCATTTAATCACTTGAAAGGCAAAATAAAATGCTAATACGTTACTCAATAGAGAACTTCCTGTCATTCAAAAATAGAGCGGAACTTTCATTAATCCCTAGTAAAGTTAGATCACTAAAACACCACAAAATATTAGGTAAAAATAAATATGATATTGATGTTTTAAAAACAGCTGTACTCTACGGCGCAAATGCATCCGGTAAATCTAATTTAATAAAATCGATTTATTTTGCAAAAAAAATGATTATTGAAGGAATCAAACCCGACCATAATATATTAGTAACTCCTTTTAAATTACATAAAGAGTCATTAGATAAACCTAGTCGATTTGAATTTGAATTTAAAAAAAACAATAAAAATTATGCATATGGATTTATCTTAAATAACGAATTTGTCTTGGAAGAATGGTTATATCAGGTTGATAAACGAACTGAAAAAAAAATATTTGAAAGAAAAAAGATAAATAATTTTGATTTTTCAGGCTTAAGACTTGACCGAGAGGAAAAACAGTTTTTAGAATTTATTGGCAAAGGAACAAGAGATAACCAGCTGTTTCTAACTGAATGCAAAGACCGTAATCTTGAAAAAAATGTGAAAAGTTCAATCGAAATTATTGATACTATTACTTGGTTCCAGAAAGATTTATACGTTATTTTCCCGGATTCTAAATACGGTGGAATATATATTGAACTGAATAAAAATGAAAACTTTAAGAACACACTTAATAAATATTTGAAACATATGGACACCGGAATAGAGGGTATCGTTTTAAATGAAATAGATTTTAAAAAAATAGTTGATATTCCCGATGAAATTAAAAACGATATTATCTCTAAAATTAAGAGTGATACTAAATTTTTGATAACAAATGCGTCAAATGACAAAACCTATTCTATCGAATTGGATGGCAATGGCAACATAAAAGCTTATAAACTTCAAACTAAACATAAAATGGCTTCTTCAACGAATTATTCTTATTTTGAATTAAATGAAGAATCCGATGGAACTCAAAGGCTTATCGATTTAATTCCGGCAATAATTGATTTAATTAAAAATAATAAGGTGGTTTTAATAGATGAACTTAACAGAAGCTTACATCCATTATTATCTAACCACATTCTTGATTTGTTTTTTGAAGAATCTGATGGTATAAAAAGTCAGTTAATTGTCACTACTCATGAATCAAGTTTACTGAACTTGAAAAAAATTAGAAAAGATGAAATTTGGTTTATCGAAAAAAATAAACTAGGTGAAAGTTCTTTGTTTTCTCTGGAAGAATTCCAACCAAGATTCGATAAAGAAATAATGCGAAATTATCTTTTAGGACGATTTGGAGGCGTTCCTAACTTAAAAAAATTATAATGGGAAGAGAAAGAAAAAACTTTAATAGATCTGGCTTTAAAAGAAAAGTTCATAGTCTTTTTATAATTGCAACTGAGGGGGAAAAAACTGAAAAGCAATATCTTAATGCTCTTCAGTGTTGCGAACAATTTAACGATAAAAAAATATTTATCGAAACAATCGTTACAAAAAAGGGGAATAGTTCTCCCCGGTCTGTAATTTCAAGGCTAGATGTATTTAAGAAAGAATACTCTATTGCAGAAGATGACGAATTATGGTTAGTAATTGATCGAGATAAACAAAGTTGGGAAGCAGATGAAATTAGTCAAGTTGCCCAATCATGTTGTCAGAAAAAATACTTTTTAGCAATAAGTAACCCTTGTTTTGAACTATGGCTACTCTTGCATAAAAAAAAGTTATCCGATTATTCAGAAAACGAGCAAATTTCCTTATTCGAAAACAAAAGAGTTAATAAAACCCGGACAAAACTCGAACAAGAATTAAAAGATGTTTTTGGAAGCTACAATAAAGCAAATCTAAGAACTCAGGATTATATTCCTTATGTTAATACTGCAATCCAAAATTCAAGTGCATTAGATGACAAACCGAATGAACGATGGCCAAGTAATCTTGGCACACATTTCTATAAACTCGCTAAAAAACTATTAAAGTCTAACTAGCAATTTTATTATCAATCAACAACCATTCTTGTGTTATGAGTTTCATTTGATTTTAACAATTGATTCATCAAAGAAGTGTTTTGTAAAACATACAAAGTTTCCTGATCACGTTCCCACTCTTCAGCCGATACTACAATAAAATTTTTATCTGTCTCGCAACTCACTCTAAAAGGTTCATTATTTAAAATCGCCGAATCAGCATATTTTTCGAAATTATCTCTAAATTTATCTATCGGTATTTCCTGCATAAATTCCTCCATTTTAACCTAAACGTACAGCATTGTTATACTTAAATCAAGCAATATTTAGATTTATCTTCTTAAAGACCCGCCCTGATTTATTATATATGTATAATTTTTTTATACATTAGTGCAACCTTTTCTAAAATCTATTAGTCTAAAAATATTATAGTTATAATCCGGAGAAAACTATGAAGTTTTTATCAAGAAATGAAGAAATAATTTTACTGGCTATCTGGCGACTAAAAGGTAATGCTTACGGAGTTACAATCAGAGAACTGGTTTCACTGCAAACCGGCAAAGACTGGCCCTTTGGAGCTATCTATATGCCGCTGGATAAATTAACAAGCAAACGCTACGTGCGTAAATATATGAGCACTCCCGAATCTGTACGAGGCGGAAGAAGTAAATGCCTTTATGAACTTACCGATATCGGGAAAGACGCACTAAAACAAATTCGCACAATTCAAACTGAAATCTGGAAAGATATTCCGGAAGTGGCTTTCGATTAGGAGTTAAATTGAATAAAAAGCAGCATAAACCAAATAAACTTGCCGAGCTTCTTCTCAGAGTAAGTTTTCGCAGAGAAGATATTTCTTACCGACTCGGAGATATGGAGGAAGCTTTTCAATCCATTGCAGAAAGTCAGGGAATCTCTTCAGCTCAAAAATGGTACTGGAAGCAGGTAATCCTTTCTTTACCGCACTTTTTTAATATATCTTTCTTTTGGGGGACAATAATGTTCAAAAACTATTTCAAAATAGCGCTGAGAAATATTTCTAAAAATAAAGTCTATTCCTTTATTAATATTTTCGGACTTGCAATTGGTCTGGCAGCCGCAATTATCATTTTCCGCTGGACAGAAGATGAATTATCCACAAATATGTTTCACAAAAACATCGATAACATTCACAGAGTAAGTGCCGGCTTTAAAAATAATCGTCCTTTTTTCGGTGCTCCTCCAATGGTGGGTCTGCAGCTAAAAGAAGACTATGAAGAGATCACAAACTCTGCAAGATTAAGAGCAGGGGCTGACTGGGCATATTTTAGCAACGGAAGCGACATCACTTTTCAGGAAAAATTCCAGGCAGGTGATTACTCTCTTTTTGATATCTTCACATTTCCTGTTAAATCAGGGGTAATTAATAAAGAAAGTAAAGATATTTATCAGGTGGTAATTTCTGAAAAGATGGCAGAAAAATATTTTGGAAAAGAAGATGCCGTGGGTAAAACTTTAATAATGAATGATAAATATAATCTTAAAGTTACGGCAGTAATAGAAAACCCTCCAAAAAATTCATCTATCAAATTACATATTTTGATGCCTTTGGAATTTCTTGAAACATTTCTGAATATACCGGGAAAAACAAAAGTCTGGCACGATTGCTCATACGCAACTTTTGTTACTTTAAACAAAGGAACTACAAAAGACACATTTGCCAAAAAAATCAAAAATTATATTCAAAACTACGAGCAGAGTTCAAATTACAAACTTCACGTTTCTCTTTTTGCAGAAGATTACTTAATTAGTTTCGGACAAATAGAAAAAATCCGCCTCTTTCAGATAATTGGTATTTTAATACTGCTGGTTGCCTGTATAAATTTTATGAACCTTTCAACTGCAAGATCTGCAAAACGAGCCAGAGAAGTGGGCCTAAGAAAAGTTGTAGGAGCAGTGCGCAAACAATTGATTTTTCAGTTTCTCGGAGAATCATTTTTAATTACACTGATTTCTTTTGTTCTCTCAATTCTCCTTGTAATCTTTTCGGTTCCGTTCTTTAACGATATTGCAAATAAACAATATCTTATTTCAGATTTTCTGAACCAGAATATCTTACTCGGTATTTTGGCAATAACTTTTTTAACCGGACTCCTGGCAGGAAGTTATCCTGCTTTATATCTTTCATCCTTTATCCCGGGAAAGGTTCTAAAAGGAGAAATTTCAAACTCATCAAAAAACAAATCTTTCCGAACCATTCTTGTTATTGCCCAGTTTACAATTACAGTTGTGCTTATAATTTCTTCAACAACTATATACAGACAATTAGATTTTATGAAAAATAAAAATCTGGGACTTAGCAAAGAACAAATTTTATATTTCAGATTAAACGGACAAGTTAAAAACAGTGTTATTCCTCTTAAAAATGAATTACTTAAAAACTCTTCAATAAAAAGTATAACCGCTTCTTCTCATCTCCCTACAGGAGTTTACTGGAATACACACGGCTTTGATTGGGAAGGAAAAGACCCTGAATTAAAACCTCTTGTTACCCTTATGTTTACTGATGAAGATTATTTGAAAACAATGGAAATTAATCTTGAAGAAGGAAAGTTTTTCAGCGGAAGAACTTCAGATACAAACTATGTTGTTATTAACAGAACCTTTGCAAAAATACTCGATTGGAATTCCTTTGAAGGAAGAAGTCTAAACTGGGATGGAGATCTTGTAAAAATTAAAGGTGTTGTTTCCGATTTCCATTTTCATCCGCTTAGTGAAAAGATTTCTCCCCTTGTAATGTTTACCTCAAAAAGAGGGAATAGCAAAAATTACCTGCTGGTAAAGGTTAATTCCGATAATCTGGAAAATACAATAAACACAATAGAGAGCACTGTTTTAAATTTTGCACCAAAGTTTCCCTTTAACTACAGCTTTCTTGATGAACGTTTCGATTCACTTTACAGAAACGAAACAAAGTATAAAGAACTTATTCATATTTTCACATTGTTTGCTATCTTAATTTCCTGTCTCGGATTATTCGGCCTTGCAGCATTTATGGCAGAGCAGAGAACCAAAGAGATTGGAATTAGAAAAGTTATGGGCGCTTCCGTAAACAACATAATGCTCATTCTTTCAAAAGAATTTACCAAGTGGATTTTAATTGCAAACGTTATCGCTATTCCGATAGGGTATTATTATGCTTCCGACTGGCTAAACGATTTTGCCTATAAAATAGATATCGGCTGGCTTACATTTTTATTAAGCGCTTTAATAGCACTTGCAGTTGCTCTTTTAACTGTGAGTATGCAAACCTACAAAGCCGCAACCTCCAACCCTATTGACAGTCTGCGCAACGAATAAATTTATCTCCCCGGGTAACCGGGGAGTTGTTTATTGATCTGAATTATTATATTTTGATTTCTGACTAACTGAAAATAAACTTTTCTAAAATCAGGAGAGTTATGAAATTAAAATACTCTGCACAAAAACCTTCTGCAAAAAACTTTTTAGAATTATTTGAAACCACCGGCTGGAACTCCACTTATCAGCTTTCTGCAAAAGAATTACTCACCGCCATTCAAAATTCCTGGTATTACATTTCAGTTTATGATGATAAAAAACTTATAGGCTTTGGAAGAATTGTTTGCGACGGTGTTGTGCATGCACTTATTCTTGATATGATTATTCTTCCCAAATATCAGGGAAACGGAATAGGGAAAGAGCTTCTTGACAGACTGGTAAAAAAATGCCTCGAACACAAAATACGCGATATTCAACTTTTCTGTGCAAAAGATAAAAAAGAGTTTTATGAAAAGTATGGTTTTGTTTCACGACCCGAAAACGCACCGGGGATGGAAATTAAATTAATTTTGGGATAAAATGAAAAAAATTACGTCTGATATTGATTTCATCAAAACGCTCGACAATTTCGCTGACAAACAAATTATTGATGTCGGCTGCGGTACAGGTCATCTTGTAAGATGGTTTGCCTCTCAAAATGCAAATGTAACCGGTCTGGAAATAGAACCGGAATTATCAAAAGCAACAGCAGTTCCAACTGAAGCAAATGAAAAATATATAAATGCAGTTGGCGAAAACCTTCCTTTTGAAGATAACTTTGCCGATTACATTTTTTACATTGCCAGCTTTCACCACATTCCTGTAGAAAAAATGGATGACGGAATTAACGAATGCAAACGTGTTTTAAAACCGGGCGGAAAAGCAATTATTGTGGAACCGGTCTCGGAACAAGGCTCTTATTACGAACTTGTAAAACTTGCCGCTGATGAAAAATTTATTCAGGAAAAAACTCAGCAGGTTTTACAAAAGTACACAAATAAAAAATTCACTTTACTGAGTGAAGAGTTCTACTACTTTGAACGCTCTCTGGAAAACTATAAAGCTCTTATCGATCATTTTCTGACCAAAGAACAGCAAAAAAAACGATGCTGGGAAAAAGCAGAAGTTATTACCGAAAGCTATGCCCGGAGTCAGAATATACCTGTTGATCAATTCAGATTTAAATCAATAATAAGAGTGCATTTGTATCAGAAGAATTAACTTACGGTGTGCACTACCTTAAATTGGATATAACATCCTATTTTATTATATTGGCTCCTCTTCTATGAAGAAGAAACGATTTTATTCGAATATCTTCTATTGATAAGGCTAATATAAAGGATAGAAAAATGCACACCGATCATAAATACACAAATTCACTTATAAATGAAACAAGTCCCTATTTACTGACTCACGCACACAACCCTGTAAACTGGCAGGCGTGGAATGATAAAACTTTAAACGATGCACAGCAGCAGAACAAACTGATGATTGTAAGTATCGGTTATGCTGCCTGTCATTGGTGTCACGTAATGGAGCACGAATCTTTTGAAGATCCGGAAGTTGCAGAAATTATGAACTCCGGTTTTATTCCTGTAAAAGTTGACCGTGAAGAACGCCCCGATGTAGATCAGGTTTATATGAACGCATCAATGCTCATCAACCGCTCCGGCGGATGGCCCTTAAATGCAATTACCCTGCCTGACGGCCGACCCGTTTTTGCCGGTACATATTATCCCAGAGAAAACTGGATAAAACTCCTTAACCAGATAACCGATATCTGGGAAAAAGCTCCTGAAAAACTGATTGAACAGGCAGAAGCCATTACAGAAGGAATTAACAAAAGTGATATAATTCATCCTGTTGACGGCGAGCAAAACTTTACAAATCAGGATGTTGAAAAAATTGCTGACGAAGTTTTACAAAACATCGATTTTGAATTTGGCGGCACTCCGGGTCAGCCAAAATTCCCGCTCCCTGTAGGATATGAATTTTTACTGGAATACTATTTCCGCACAAAAAATCCCCGCGCGCTTAATGCTGTTGAAATCACATTAAAAAATATGGCTCTTGGCGGAATTTACGATCAGGCAGGAGGAGGATTTGCCCGCTACTCTGTTGATAAATTCTGGCACGCACCCCATTTTGAAAAAATGCTTTACGATAATGCACAGCTTGTTTCACTCTATTCCAACGCTTTTCAGATTACAAAAAATAAACTCTATAAAGATATTGTTTATGAAACAATTGAGTTTGTTGAAAGAGAATTAACCTCTCCCCAGGGAGGATTTTATTCTGCACTTGATGCTGACAGTGAAGGAGTTGAAGGGAAATTTTACGTCTGGACAAAAAAAGAAATTGAAAAACTTATTGGTAAGGATGCTGAATTAATTAATAAATATTACAATATAACCGAAACAGGAAACTGGGAAGGGAACAATATTTTACATCCTTCTTTTACTCCAGAAGAATTTGCAAAACAAAATAATATTGATCAAAAAATGTTTTCTGATTTACTGGAGAAAACCAAAAAGACTCTTTTATCAGAACGCGCAAAAAGAGTTCGTCCCGCACTTGATGATAAAATTTTAACATCGTGGAATGCACTGATGTTAAAAGGATTAACAACAGCTTACAAAGTTTTTAACGAAAAAAGTTTTCTGGATAAAGCTCTTAAAAATGCTTTGTTCATTGAAAAAAATCTTGTTAAAGATGACGGAAAACTCGATCGTAATTTCAAAAATAATTGCTCTAACATAAACGCATATCTGGATGATTATGCAAATCTTATTGAAGCATTTATCGATTTGTATCAGGTAACATTTGATGAAAAATGGATATACCTTGCTGAAAAACTAACCGGCTATGTTAATACTCACTTTTTAGATAAATCTAACGGAATGTATTTTTACACAAGTGATCTTGATAAAGAATTGATTGCCAAAAAATCTGAAATAATTGATAATGTAATTCCTGGTTCCAATTCTGTTATGGCCTGGAATTTATTCAGACTCGGAAAACTTTCAGGAAAAAATGAACTGGTAAATTCAGCAGGACAAATGCTGAAAAACATTTTCTCTTCACTTGTAAAAGGTAATTTTTACTACGCAAACTGGAGCAGACTGCTGATTAACTTTGTAAACGATTTTTATGAAGTTGTGATTACAGGAGAAGATGCAGAAAAATTCAGAGTCTGCCTGTCGGAAAATTTTCTCCCAAACATTATTGTTGCAGGAGGAAAAAACAAAGCAACTTTAGATATTGTTAAAAATCGCTTTGCCGACAAACAAACTCTTTATTATGCTTGTAAAAATAACACTTGTAAACTTCCTGTTGAGACTGCCAAAAAATTACTCAGGGAAATTTTACCAGATTAAAAAGTGCCTAGTTCCAGAAATGCATAACCTAAAAGCAGTCCCTGATCTTCTTCATCATAAGGTTTATAGACTGCTTTTACATGCACAAAATAACGATGTCCGGCTCCCTTATTGGTAAAGTAACAACTGTTTGGAGCTCTGTAAACTCCTGTGGCTTCGTTAAAAACCTTACTTCCGGAATGTTCTCTTTCAACATAAATACCTTCCGGTAATTCCCTTGTTCCTTCAACAACACTTGGAACGTAAACTTCTGTTTTCCCGTCGGTAGAAATCCAGTAAGCCCCGTTACTCATAGGATATCCCAATCTTTTCAGATATGAATCCTCATACTCAAGCAAAATTGCATTTGCACCTTTGGGAATATTTGAAACGTAAAAATCGGGACTGATTCCGTCACCGCCGCATTTAATACTAATGCCTTCTTTTGGAATTTTAATTCCGTTCCACTTGTAAAAACCAAATTTTACATCAAGTGTTTTTACATCATCAACAGGTTTATAAGTATTTAAATGACTACAGGATACCAGCAATATAGCTGCCAAGATTGATATTATAACTTTCATGCGCCCACCTTTCTGTTGATTAACTCTTTTCTATAGAATCGATTCTTTTACTGAAAATATAAAATTAATATATCAAATTCGATAAAAAATAAATGGTTTTATTGTAATTGTTTCTATTGTGCAGCGACGACTAAAGTCGTCGACTACCCGCTACATTTCAAAATCAAGTTACAAAAAAGCAAACTTTAAATTAACTTCATTTCCGGAAAGAAAATCAGTCGCAAAATCTCTGTTCAATCCTCCGGTTTTTAGTAAAAATAATGGGGAATCTGCCATTTTGTCATACATTTTAGCCTGAATTACCACTCCGCTATAACTCCGGTACAACTCCGAGATAAAGCCGCTATAGATCCGTACCGCCATATATGACATTTTGTCATACCCAAATTTGAGGTTAAAAATTAGAAATTTAAGCTGTTTTTTGTTAAAAAGTTTTGTCTGAAAGAAGTTACCCTTGAAATTAAACTTACATTTTTGTAAACTCAACTACCCTCTTTTTTTCCCTTACGGAAAGCCCTCGACCTGGGAGGTTCGGAGAACCTTCCAGGTTAATTATTGAATTTCTCTTTTATATTATTCAGTATATGATTTTATAACTTTTGCAATTGCGCTTTGACATACTTTACAGAATGGTTTAACTCCTTTTGAGAACATTATACAATCAAGTTCCGGTCTGTACATTCCAAACTGTAAATAGCCAGCTCCTTCAAAAGCACCAACTTTTCCAAAGTGTTTGCAATTCTGCAGATATTCATCTACCCATTTTGAATTTTCCGCATCCTTTTCAGCATATAATTTTTCTGCTGCTTCAATCTCTTCTTTTGATGCTTTATTTCTTTTTAACTCTGCAACTTTGCTATTTAACTTTGCGCGTTCTTTTGTCCACTCATAAGATTTTTTATCGTAAGCTTCTTTTTCCCATTTTGTTGGCAGACTCAAGCCTTTTGTAACAAGTTTTTTCCATTTCAGATTATCTTTATCCAACAAAGCAGTTATGTTTGGCTCAAGAGGTTCAATATCAAGTTTGAACATTTCATTATAAGCAGTTGATGAAGTGTAATATTCATCTGCCAGTCCGGTAAAAGAATGTCCAAATTCGTGAAGGAATAAATAATCTGCAAATTGATTATCGGTAGTAAATGTGCAGTAGAAATTGTAGATTCCGCCGCCGCCGTAACGATGATGATTAACCATAATTGCAACTGCATCGTAAGGAACATTTGCCGCAACATCTCTTAAAGCTTTGTTATCTTCTGTAAGAAGGTATCTTTCGGAACCCATTGAGTTAAAAGTAGAGCTTAAAGAAGTGTTTTGATAAATATCTGCACGCGGTTCATCAATACCTGATTCACTTGAAGGTTTTAAAACTCCGTAAATATTTATCTTATCCTGAAAATGAACATAAGGTTCTGTTTTTAACATCAGTTTTGTAAAACGGTCAATATCCGACTTAAACTTCTCAACATCGTTTGATGAGTAACCGTCACCAATAATTGCAAGATCCATACTTGTGTGAGGGTTTCCGCTTACGTGACTTTTATAAACAAGAATATCTTTTTCTTCAAAGTTCATTCTTATAATATCAATGCTGGAAGGATCAATTTCAGTTTCAAATATTTTATAAAGCTCTTTTTTGTCATCCCTTTTTTCAACAACAAATTTCACTTTATTTTTCGGGTAAGGAATTAATGCCGTTTCGTGAAATGCTTTTTTAATACCTTTTGCAGCCGGACCGCTCATCTGATATTCACCAAAGTAACTGTCGAAACCTTTTGAGTAAATCAACGATTTATCAGCAGCATCGTACACTTTAATGTAAAAGCGACCATTATTAAATTTATCTGTCAGGTTCTTTTTGCTTCCTGCCCAGGTACCATATTTATATATTTTATCAACCGAAACCCATTCCGAAGTTTTATCTCCGGTGTGATGATAATCGATTCTCATTGTACTGTCGTGAAAATATTTTTCAAACGATTGCGCCTGAATTAATGACAAAAACAGAAAAGCGATCAAAATTTTTGCAGCAAATTTCATTTTTTCCCCTTTGTATGGTTTTATTGAATTTAATTTAACAGCTTAGATTAGTATTTTTATTTTATATTTTCAAACAAATTCGCAAGGTTTCAAATGAGAATTCTGCTTTCAGCTTTATATTTTATATTTGCCTCATTCCTTTATGGCTCCGGTCTGGAACTAATTGGTACAATTCGCCCCGGCGAACTTGTTATTGGAAAAGCGGAAAAAATACTCAGAGTTACTCTGGATAACAAACAGATTCAGTTTGATGAAAAAGAGGGGCTTTTTGTTTTTGGTTTTGACCGTGACGACACTTCGGATCATTATTTAACCGTAAAACTTACTGACGGAACCGTAATTGCAAAAAAACTTGTGCTTGCAAAAAGAAAGTATAAAATCCAGCGCATCCGAATGAAGGAGAAATTTGTAACTCCGCCAAAAGAAGAACTGGCGAGAATAGATAGAGAAGACAGCATAAAAACAGCAGCAAAAACAAAACTCGGCAGAATTGATGATGCACTTTATGTGAAAGGATTTATGCGTCCGGTAAAACGTAATCGTCTTACAGGCATTTTCGGGAGTCAGAGAATATTAAACGGAAAACCTAAAAACGCCCATAACGGTGTAGATTACGGCGTTCCAAAAGGGAAGGTTGTTTTTGCCACAACTGACGGGGTTGTTCGTCTGGTAGCAGATAACTTTTACTATTCAGGTAATTTTGTGTTGCTCGATCACGGTCAGGGATTAAACAGTTTTTATCTGCATCTTAGTAAAATAATGGTAAAAGATGGCGAGTTTGTTAAAAAGGGACAAAAAATAGGGGAAGTTGGTTCAACCGGAAGATCTACCGGGCCGCATCTCCACTGGGGAGTTCAATGGTTCAAAAACCGGGTTGATCCTCTCTCTCTTCTTAAAATGAAATTTTAGATTTTACATAAAAATGGAAATGCCAAAAGTATTTCCATTTTTTTTTGAATAAACCTGAATAAGTCGTGTATCAATTATAACAGGATTCACGGTCTTGCTTTTTCCTGCATAAAATGTTATGATTATTTGAAATTAATTATCTGAGGAAGTTATGAATCTTTTCAGACTAAACGACAAGCAAATTATTCAATGGGGAAAAAGTAGAAACCAGAACCGTTATCTGTATTATTTGAAATGGGCTTTCTCTGTTTGTCTCATTTTTTCATTAATAATGTTCATTTATAACTATTTTATATTAAATTTAGAGTTGGAGATTATCCAGTTCGCAACATTATCGGGTATCAGCTTTACAGGCGGATTAATTATGGGAGTAATAAACCGGGTTGCGAATGAATACGGCTATAAAATATCAAAGGACAATCACAATAAATCGGGAGATTAATCAATGGAATTTGAAGTAGAAAACTGGATGAATCCGCAGGTATTGTGGATAATTGCTGGTATTCTTATGCTGGCTCTGGAGTTTGCAGTTCCCGGATTAATAATATTTTTCTTCGGTGCAGGTGCAATTCTTACCGGCATAATATGTATGTTTATCGATATCCCCATTGGAGTACAGTTTTTAATATTCGGAGTTTCATCTGTTGTTTCACTTGTAATGCTGAGAAAAAAATTCTCCGCATCGTTTCAGGGAAAACCTGGCAGCTCTGAAAACAATGAAGATTTCGATGAAGAATTGGGAAAAGTCTGCGTTGTTACTGAAAAAATTTCTTCTGTAGGCGGAAAAGTTGAATTCAGAGGAACTCAGTGGAAAGCTGTTGCCGATGAAGAAATTGAGCAGGGATCTAACGTGGAAATTATCAAAAAAGAAAACATTACACTAACAGTTAAAAAAATCTAGAGGGTTTTATGGATCAAATTTTATTAGTAATAGGTGCAGGTGTTGCACTTATAGTTATTATCACTTTATTCAAAACAATCAGAATTGTACCGCAAAAAGCAGCTTTTATTGTGGAAAGATTAGGCAAATATCATTCTACACTTGATGCAGGCTTTCATATTCTGGTACCATTTATTGACAAAGTTGCATATAAACATTCACTTAAAGAGCAGGCGCTTGATGTTGCTCCGCAGGTTTGTATTACAAAAGATAATATCTCCGTAGAGGTTGACGGTATCTTATATCTTCAGGTTGTAGATCCTAAAAAAGCATCTTACGGAATTAATAACTACCGCTTTGCATCAACTCAGCTTTCCCAGACAACAATGCGTAGCGTTATTGGTAAACTGGAACTTGATAAAACATTTGAAGAGCGCGACACAATGAATAACGCAATTGTTGATGCGGTTGATAAAGCATCTGATCCGTGGGGTGTAAAAGTAACCCGTTACGAAGTTAAAAATATTGTTCCGCCTCAAAGTATTAAAGATGCAATGGAAAAACAGATGAAAGCAGTTCGTGAAAAACGTGCTTTAATTGCTGAATCTGAAGGTGATAAACAAGCCAAAATAAATCGTGCAGAAGGTGACAGACAGGAACTTATCGCCAAATCTGAAGGTGAACGTCAGAAAAAAATAAATGAAGCCGAAGGTAAAGCAAAAGAAATTGAAAGTATAGCAATTGCAACTGCAACAGGAATCAGAGAGATTGCAAAAGCCATTAACGAACCTGGCGGTCAGCACGCTGTAAATCTAAGAATTGCAGAACAATATCTTGGCGAGTTCGGTAAACTTGCAAAAGAAAACAATACTATGATTATTCCGCAAAATATGGCGGATGTTTCAAGTATAATTGCTACAGCAACAAAAGTTTTTGATACAACTAAAAAATAAACTATTTTTTTAATATGTTAGGTGAAGCAAATCAGAAAAACTGATTTCTTCACCTTTTTTTATGAGTCAGGAATGAAAATTTTCAATCACACACTTTCACCATTTGATTATTTCCGTATGCAGACAGTCCTCGTCCTTGGCGCGGTAAGTTCAATTACAGCATATCTTTATAATCTTCTCACAGGCTATATTGATACAGATCCGGTGAAGGTTTTTATAATAGGTTTTATAGTAGGCGCACTGGTTGGCGTTTTTGAAGAATTTATCTTTATCAAGATGTTCAGAAAAATCCGACTTATGTATATGGTTCTTATCAGGTCTTTTATATACTTACTTTTAGTGGTTATATTGTTAACCGGACTCGAACTTTCAATTGCATTTCTGGAAGATAATCCCATTTCCAGCTGTTTTGAGATAATTAAAACAGATGTATTTCTCTACAACTTCATCTTTATAACAATTGCAATCGACTTTCTGGTATTTTTTAATCAGATAGGTAAATTATTTGGCCATAACAATCTGATGGTTTTATGGAGCGGCAAATACAGATACCCCGTAAAAGAGGAGCGCATTTTTATGTTTCTCGATCTGATCTCTTCAACGGAAATTTCCAATAAACTTGAAAGAATTCAATATTTCAATCTTATAAATGATTTTTTCCACGATCTGACTATCCCGGTGTTAAGAACTTCAGGTCATATTTACCAATACGTTGGCGATGAGGTAGTTGTTACCTGGAGAATGAAAGTGGGTCTGAAAAACAACAACTGCATCTACCTTTTTCATCTGATGCAGGAAGAGATCCACAAAAATGCTGAAAAATACAGAAAGAAATATGGACTTGTTCCAAAATTCAAAGCAGGTGTTCATTGCGGAGAAGTAATTACAGCTGAAATTGGAGATTTGAAAACAGAAGTAATTCATAATGGCGAAGTTGTAAATACAGCTGCAAGAATTCGCTCCTCCTGTACCCGTTATAAAAAGGATCTTCTTATTTCCAAAGATCTTAAAGATCAACTTTCTTTTTCTGATAACTTCAGTACTGAAAATATCGGGAAAATTGAGCTTAAAGGAGTTCCCGAACCAATGGAATTATATGCTGTTGAGCCAACCAACAAAGGAAAGATTTTTACCGAGATAATTGTAAAAGGAAAAAACGGGAATGGTTAATTTCCTGAACCTGTTTCAGATATAATTCATCTTAATTTATTCAAATTCAATTATTAATGCCAAAGGAAAGCAATGGAACACAAAAGCGGATGCCTGATTTGCGGCAGCGAACTTGTTTACGAAAACACTTCATCTGAGCATAAATGTTTTTACTGCGGAGAAATTTTCAACTCTAATAATGTGTGTTCCAAAGGGCATTTTATCTGCGATACCTGTCACAGTTCCGGCGCAATGGATTTAATAGAAAAGTATACAATTAACACGAATCTTACAGATCCGGTTAAAATTGCAAACTATCTGATGAAAAACCGGGCAGTAAAAATGCACGGTCCCGAGCATCATTTTCTGGTTCCCGCGGTTTTACTTTCTGCTTACTACAATACAATTGGTAAAATAGAAGGAAAAGGAGTAGATATTAAGACAGCCAGAAAAAGAGGTGAAAAAGTGCCCGGCGGCTTTTGCGGATTTAACGGAGCCTGCGGTGCAGGTATCGGAACCGGAATTTTTGTAAGCATCCTTACCAAAGCCACTCCGGTAACTTCTGAATCGTGGAAATTGAGCAATCTGGCAACGTCCAGAGCACTTGAAGCAATTGCACATTGCGGCGGACCCAGATGCTGCAAACGCGATACTTTTTTAGCTTTATTTACTGCTCAGGATTATGTTAAAGAACATCTTGATATTTCCATAGATATCGACAGAAATGTAACTTGCGAATTTTCGCAAATGAATAAAGAGTGTCTTTATGAAGAATGCACCTTTTTCAAAAAGTAAATCGTATCTTATCTGCTGATAAACCATCGGCAGATTATCACAATGTATTTCATAATCCTTTCCTGCCATTCATCATCTTTACAAACCATTTATCACAATTTTATTCAGATTATCTTTTTATAGACTTATAATTCGGTTGAAATTATTACTAAAAAGGAGATAAAATGAAACGCATAAAAAATGAATATAGTCTTAACCTTGTTTTTATACTTCTTCTGCTTGCATTTACATTTACAGTAAACTCTCTCAGAGCAGAAACAACTTCAACCGAGCTGTTTGATGTAACTGTTTCAGGAAAGGGAAATCCGGTAATTCTTATTCACGGATATGCTTCTCACAAAAGCGTTTGGGATGAAACAGTAAATTATCTCAATTCCGATTTTGAATGTCACGTATTTCAGCTTGCCGGTTTTGCCGGAAAAAAAGCTGTTGACGAAGAGGAATATTTAGCAGCTGTGCGCGACGGAATAGCAGAATATATTACAAAAAACAAGCTTGGCAAAGCTACGCTAGTCGGACACAGTATGGGAGGCTTCCTTTCATTATGGATAGCTTCTGAATATCCTGATCTTGTAAAAAATGTTGTAAGTGTTGACGGACTTCCGTTTTTATCAGCTGTTATTAATCCTGCTGCAACAAGTGAATCGCAAATGGAGTTTGCTAAAAAAACTTTCAGATATGATTACGATTTTGAACCCGGAAAACAAACTTTATCTGACGAACAGCGAAAACAGATGTTTTTATCAATGACAATTCATAAAGAAAAAATGGATTTGCTGCTTGACTGGACAAAAAACTCAGACCCGAAAATATTAAATCAGGCAATGTTTGAATTAATGGTAACAGATATAAGAGAAGATATTGCAAATATAAAAGCCCCTGTTCTTCTTTTTGGTGCCTGGATAGCTTATAAAAATTACGGCGCCACAAGAGAAAGCACAAAAAATCTTTACTCAATGCAATATGCAAAAGCCAAAAATTTTAGAATAGAACTTACAGATAAAGGAAAACATTTTATTATGTGGGATGATTTTGACTGGTACGCAAAAACATTAAAAGATTTTATAATTAAATAGTCATATTTTTGCTTTACTAAAAAAATTAAACAGACCTGATGAAGAATAAAGTTTTATATTGGAGTTTTCAAATTATCGGCTGGGGGATCTATCTTCTGGCCGGACTCATCTCAACAAAAATGAGAGGAGATGATATAACCCGCTGGATTCCGTTATTTATCTCTCATACTCTGCTGATAATATTTCTTACTCACACTTTTAGAAATTATATAATAAGAACCAGATTAATTGAAAAACCTCTAAAATGGATTTTAATAAGAGTGGCAGCAGCGGTTGTGTTAATCTCCATAACAGTAAATTTGTTTACTTCAGTTATAATGATTTATCCTCTTGAACTGATAATTTTTCAGCAATACAGTTTTCAGATTTTACTCTTTTACTTTCTGAATACTTCATTTTTTATTGTTGCCTGGACAGGCATTTACTTAACCTTTGCATATATACGATACAGCAGAAAAAAGGAAATAGAAAAACTTCATCTGGAAATTGCTGCCAGAGAATCACAAATTAATTCCCTTAAAGCACAGATAAATCCACATTTTATATTTAACAGTCTGAACAACATTCGCTCTCTTATGTTTGAAAACACCGAACAGGCAAGCGATATGATAACACATCTTTCGGAACTGTTAAGATACTCTATGAAATTCAGCAACTCCGGAAAGGAAAGCATAAGCAGAGAACTTGAAATTGTGCAGGATTATCTGAATTTGCAGTCTATACACCTTGAAGACAGACTAAATTATAAAATAACTGCAGATAAAAATCTGATGGAAATTCTGGTTCCGGCAATGTCAATTCAGCTTCTGGTTGAGAATGCAATTAAACATGGAATACAAAAAATTCCTGCCGGAGGAGAGATTGAAATCAATATTTTTGAATCAGATAAAAATGTTATAATTGAAGTGACAAACACAGGAAAAATAACTAACGATCCGAATTCAACAAAAATCGGGTTAAAAAACGCATCTGAACGTTTAAGACTTATGTTTGGAGAAAAGTCAATTTTGAATCTTGAACAGATTTCAGAAAATATGGTAAAAGCAAAATTTAATATTCCACTGAGCTGATATGAAAGTAATAATAATAGATGATTCCCGACTCGCAAGAAATGAACTTAAAAGATTGCTGGCAAACCGCACACAGATTGAAATAATAGGTGAAGCAGCAAATGCAGAAGAAGCAAAAACCCAAATTGAAGAACTGAAACCTGATCTGATTTTTCTTGATATACAAATGCCGGGAAAATCAGGGTTCGAACTTCTGGAAGATCTGGAATTTATTCCGCAGGTTATTTTTACAACTGCTTATGATGAATACGCGCTTAAAGCTTTTGAATTTAACGCACTTGATTATCTTCTGAAACCGGTTGATAAAGGTCGGCTGGCAGAAGCAATTATGAAAACTTCAGAAATAAAGGTTGAGGAACCGCAGGAAAAATATATAGGGGAGCAATTCTTTATAAAAGACAGCAGTAACTGCTGGTTTGTAAATTTGAGTGATATCAAGTTTTTCGAGGTTGACGGTAATTATTCAAAAGTCTTTTTTGAAGATAAATCACCTATGATTCCGCGAACGCTTAATTATCTGGAAGAGAAATTAAATCCCGCACAATTTTTCAGAGCAAACCGGAAACAGATAATTAATATAAAATGGATTGAAAAAATAGAAACCTGGTTCAACGGTTCATTAAAAGTAATAATGAAAGATAAAACCGAAATTGAGATTTCACGCAGACAAACAGCACGCTTCAAAGAATTGATGAGCTTTTAAATAAATCCCGATTTTACAACCGGGATTTTATCAAACTATTGAAATTTTTCACTAATCTCTTTACCTGCAACAGCGTAAATTATTAATCCGCCCAGAATAGAAACATTTTTCATAAACATTATCATCTGCATCTGATCTGCCAGATTATTATGGAAAATTAATGTTGTGGGTATAAGGAATATGATTAAAAGAAGAGCACCAAGCTGTTGTCTGTAATTAAACAGAATTGAAAGAGAACCGGCCAGCAGCAAGATTATTGCTCCTACAAGAAACAGACTCGGCATCGGCATTCCTGCGGAAGCCATATATTGTGCAGTTCCTGAAAAATTAAATATCTTATTTATTCCCGATGAAAGAAATATACCTATAAAAAGTACTTTGCTTACTATAAATAATATTTTCATCTTGTTCATTATATTAACTCCTTTGTTGTCATTACAATTGTTGTATATACATTTGTTAGTTTAAAAAATTTTACCCCCGAATACGATCGAGCAGCTCATTTAATAAATCGGCTTCTTTGTCAGTTAGTTGAGCCAGAATATTTTCCTGTTCAGGAAGTTCTTTATCAATTTCCGCCATAAACTCCAATCCTTTTGGGGTTATTAAAATGTCTACTTTTCTTTTATTTTCATTATTTCGTTCAGAAGTAACAAATCCTCTTTTTACAAGTTTATCTATTAATCTTGTTACATTTGAGCTTTTATCAAGCATTCTTCCC
This sequence comes from Rhodothermaceae bacterium, assembly GCA_041725875.1. Lineage (GTDB taxonomy): Bacteria > Bacteroidota > Ignavibacteria > Ignavibacteriales > Melioribacteraceae > JBGRQB01. Next base: position 43,108 of record JBGRQB010000002.1, on the reverse strand, counting down.
TGAATTGAAGCAAGAGTTAAAGGAATCGGGGAGTGACCGCGTAAAATCCTTAAAACATTATACTGCTGGTTTGTAAGCTCAAACTTTGCAAAAAATTTGTTTGAGAGAGCAGATAACCAGTTACCGGTAAATTGTATATTCAGATAAGCCTTAATCTGGGGCGATAAAAATTTCTTCTGTTTTATTTCTTCTTCTAAAGTCATTCTATTGTATTTACAATTATTGTATATACAAGAATAATAAAATCAGGACATAATGTCAATTTTAATTTTCAGAATGGTAAACCATCTCTTCAAGTTTCTTTCTTCTGGCGCTTTCCTCTTTCATACGCAGATATTGAATTTTACTTTTTCGTTCCTGCAGCCAATCTCTTACAACTAGTTTTAGCAGAACGCAGTACATATAAAATCCACCTAAAATAGAATAGCGCAGAACTTCTGCCAGATAATCGGGGATAAGATTTGTAAAGGTGAGCATTAACGGAATGATTATAAAAATAAGAAACAGGTTAATCCAGCCAAATCGCTTTTCTCTATATAATATAAAAAGCATAAAGGGTGTAAATATAGCGGCCGCTGCTACTGCAAGAACCAATGTTATTGTATACAGATAGGATAATAAAGCCAACGTTCCTGTAGAAAGTTCGTAACTGAGGTAAAAATTCAATTTGGATAAATATTGTATCTCAAGAGAAGCCCTGTTTTCCATATTTTCCCGTAATTTGTATTTTGATAATCTTCAAAACAATTTGCAAAATATTTCGAACTAAATCCAATTAATTATCTTTAAGTCAGATTCCACCAAACCGAATATAATAAGTTTTTTATCTTTTATTCTTAATTTTATTTGCACAAACCCCATTTTGTGTTTATATTGTGCACTCAAAACACAAATAATTGAATTATATAAACAATTTTAAATGGAGTTCAACATGACTAAAAGATCCTGGGCTGAACCATACAAAATAAAAATGGTTGAGTTAATTCACATGACTACCAGAGAAGAAAGAGAAGCTGCAATTAAAGAAGCTGGTTTTAATACTTTCTTATTAAAAGCAAAAGATGTTTACATAGATTTATTAACTGACTCAGGTACTTCTGCAATGTCAGACAGACAGTGGGCCGGTTTAATGACTGGTGACGAAGCTTATGCAGGTTCTGAAAATTTCTACAAACTGGAAAAAACTATTCAGGATTATTACAGCTACAAGCATGTAGTTCCTACTCACCAGGGTAGAGGTGCCGAGCACTTGTTATCACAGACTTTAATCAAAGATGGTGATATCGTTCCTGGTAACATGTACTTCACTACTACAAAAGCTCATCAGGAAATAGCAGGTGGTAAATTTATTGATATTATTTGCGACGAAGCTCACGATCCTGCAAATGAATATAAATTTAAAGGTGATGTAAACCTTGAAAAAGTTCAGGCTATTATTGACGAACATGGCGCTGAAAAAATTCCTTACATCTCAATTGCAACTACAGTTAATATGGCAGGCGGACAGCCGATTTCTGTTGCTAACCTTAAAGCTCTTAGAGAATTAACTAACAAATATGGCATTAAAATTATTCACGATATGACTCGTGTTGCTGAAAATGCTTATATGAACAAATTATACGAAGAAGGATATCAGAACAAAACTGTTAAAGAAATCGTATATGAAATCTGTAGCTTAACTGACGGTGCTACAATGTCATCTAAAAAAGATGCATTAGTTAACATTGGCGGTTTCCTTGCTGTTAACGATTTTGATACTTTTGATAAATGTAGAAATATGTGCGTATTGTATGAAGGTCTTCATACTTACGGCGGTATGGCTGGTAGAGATATGGAAGCTTTATCAATTGGTATTACTGAATCAGTTGATGATGACCATATCAGAGCACGCGTTGAACAGGTTAGATACTTAGGTCAGAAATTAATTGATGCTGGCGTTCCTGTTGTAAAACCAATCGGTACTCACGGTGTATTCTTAGATGCAAAAGCTATCTTACCTCACTTAAGTCAGGATGAATTCCCTGCTCAGACTTTAGCAGCTGAAATCTATCTTGATTCAGGTGTTAGATGTATGGAAAGAGGTGTTGTTTCTGCGGGACGTAATCACGAAACAGGAAAACACAACTATCCAAAACTTGAACTTGTTCGTGTAACTATTCCTCGTCGCCAGTATACTCAGGCTCATATGGATGTAGTTGCCGAATCAATTATTGAAGTTTACAAAAAAGCAAAAGACATTACAGGTCTTAAAATGGTTTACGAACCAAAAATGTTACGTTTCTTCCAGGCAAGATTCGAAAAACTGTAATTGATTATAACTTTTTAATTATACATATTGGACAACTCAATTTTTTGAGTTGTCCAATTTTTATATCCGGAATACAAAATGAAATTTGATAAGATTGACAGACAGATATTGGAGATACTTCAAGAGAACTCCAATATAACAAATGCTCAGCTCGCCGCTGAAGTCGGAATCTCTCCGCCCGGGATGCTTGAACGTGTAAAACGACTCGAAAAATCGGGTGTGATAAGAAAGTGTGTTGCCCTTGTAGATTTTGATAAGGTTGAAAAAAATACAATGGCAATGGTTTCAGTTTCAATTAAGGTTCACGATCTGCAGGAAGTTCAGGACTTCAAAGAAAAAGTTGGTGAACTTGAAGAAGTTTTAGAATGTTATCACATTGCAGGTGAAGAGGATTTTCTTCTTAAAGTTGCAGTAAAAGATATTAAAGAGTATGAAAAGTTTGTGCTTAACAAATTAAACCCGATTGAGGGGATAAGTCGTTTAAAAACAACTTTTGTTTTGTCAACAATCAAATATGATACAAGAGTAAGAATTGAAAATTCAGACGAAAAATAATTTTTAATATATATTTTTTTGTAAATCCCGGGCAATCAGTTCGGGATTTTTTAGTTTAAATCCACTCTTAATCCCTCAGCCATAAAACCTGCGAAGTTATTTATTAAATAAATATTTGCTTAAATTTGATGTTGGAAATGATGAGTATAAGTTGAGTTGATGGAACGAGAAATTGAAATATTGTCTCCGGGAGGAGATGTAAATGCAGTTAAAGCTGCAATACTTGCCGGTACAAATGCTGTTTATTTGGGATTAAAAAAATTCAACGCCCGTAAACGCGCAGAAAATATTACTGATCAGGATCTTAGTGAATTATTAAATATTGCACATTCAAAAAATGTAAAAATATTTATCACTATGAATATTCTGTTAACTGAAAAAGAAATTCCCGAAGCAATTGAAACTGCTGCCGAACTTATCGCTATGGGAGTAGACGCAATAATTGTTCAGGATCCCGGCTTTGCATTTCTACTGAATAAATATTTCCCCGATCTTGAAATTCACGCTTCAACTCAAATGACAACTCATAATTCTCTGCAAATTGATTTTCTGAAAGAGTTCAATTTTTTCCAGCTTAACTTTTCACGCGAACTTTCCGGTGAAGAATTAAAACCACTGATTAAGCATTCACATTTACGCAACATAAAAACAGAAATATTTGTGCACGGCGCCTACTGCATTTCCTGTTCAGGAATATGTTATATGAGTTCTGTTATTTCAGCACAGCCGGGTAACAGAGGTGCTTGTCTGCAGCCTTGCAGGCGCCAATATGGTACAACCGAAGATAATCTTAAAGAGTATTTTTTGAGTCTGAAAGACAACAACGCACTTATCCACGCAGAAGATTTGATTAAAGCCGGTGCTGATACTCTGAAAATTGAGGGACGAATAAAAAACTTCAACTATGTTTATCAGGTTACAAATGCCTGGCGGCAACAACTTGATGCTCTGCAAAAAAAGAAAAACCAATCTGAGGATTTGCAAAAAAAGGTTGAAAAAGTTTTTAACCGCGATTTCAGTACAGGTTATTATCAATCATCTATTTCATCTAAAATGCTGGTCGATTCACCACTGGATCAATCTTACGAACCAATTGGTGAAGTTGAATTTTATTCTGCAAACAGAAAAGAACTGACTGTTAACACAAATAAACAAATTGCAGCAGGAGGCAGAATTAACATCTACACTCCTGAAAATTCCTTTATCTGCGGTGCATTAGTTAAAAAGAAAATCCGAAACAGAGTTTGGCAAATTGAAATTGAAAATCAGCTAAAAGGAAAAATTCTAAAGGATCAGATTGTGCTTCTTCTAAAAGATCAGAGTGAAGCTGATTTTATCAAACAACAGATAGATGCACTGCAGCCTCAAAAACAAAAACTTGATGTAAAAGTTTCCGGCAATAAAGAAGAACATCTTAAAGCGGTTTTTACCTGTAACGGAAAGTCGATTGAAGTTTTCAGCGAAGCAAAATTATCCGCTGCAGAAAAATCTGCACTGACAAAAGAATCGCTTCAAAAACAATTTGGCAGATTGGGAAACACATTTTTTGAATTAGATAATATTGATACCAAAGGATTATCAGACGAATTATTCATCCCGATAAAAGAATTGAATAATATGAGAAGAGAAGCAGTTGAATATTTTTCTCCGGCAAAACCAGAGTATGAATTTGTTCAACCTGTCACCTCTAAAAAGAAAGCACTTAAAAAAATTGCTCTGTTAATTTCTGACAATACCGATACAGAATTTATTCCTGAAAATTTTGACGGACAAATTTTTCTTGAAACAAGCACAGCAACAAAAGCAGAAAAATTCCAGAAAAATATTTTACCCTGGCTTCCGCCTTTTATTTTAGAAAAAGATATTCCTTTTTATACAAACTTGTTAACACAAGTTAATCCTGAGTTTGTTGTTTCTGATAATAGCGGTCTGGGCAAATGGTGCAGTGAAAACAATTTTAACTGGATTGCCGGTCCGCAGTTAAACTGTACAAACGGAAGTTCTTTCCGGGCTTATAAAACAAAGGCAAAAGCAGCCGGAGCTTTTTATTCTTCTGAAATAAATAAAACTCAAATCAACGATATTGCTGTTCCTGATAATTTCCTGACATTTTACACAGTCTTTGGTTCTTTAATATTAATGACAACCAGACAATGTCTTTTTCAGAAACCTGATCTTTGTCAGCAGGGAAAAACGCAAACTGATGATGCTTGTCAGAATGGCTGCATAAACTACACAAAATATTTTGATGAAAAAAGTATTCCGTTTCACATTTTAAAATCAGCCGGACACCAAAACAGGATTTTCAACGACGCAGCTCTTTTTCTTCCTGATGCAATAAATCAAATAGATGCAGATTATTTTTTACTCGATTTCAGAAATTTTCCTTTTACAAATTATTCCAATATTGACAAGAGAGAGATTTTGAATTTCTTTTCAAATTTAGCTGAAGGGAAAAAACTTTCGCGAGAAAAAGAGAAAGAGATAAAAACTATTTTAGGCAGAACCACCAGAGGAAATTACCAAAGGGGATTTGAGTAAATTTACTTTATAAATATATTTTTGTAAAAAAGGAAATTCTTTGTCCGAACCCTTTATATTCAACTACCCTTAAACCCTCTTCTGAAGAATAGTTAGCATTTTTCTTCCATATATTTTCTCTGTCAAGAAGATTGTAAACAGAAATTCCGGTAGAAACTTTAAACCAGGGGAGTTTAAAATCATAACTCGCAGACAAATCAACTCGCAGATGATCCGGGAGTCTGCTTTTATAAAAATACACTTCATCATCTATTTTAACCAAACCTTCACGCCCATCAAAATAATCGCCATCATAATAATATGTTGATCCGCTGCCATAAGAGACAAGCGACGATAAATTTACGTTAAAGATAGTATAACTCAGGAAAAGATTTGCCACGTGAGCTGAAAGTCCTTTCTCCTCCAGTTTTAATACTCTGTAAGGATTTTTAAAATAGACCTGCGAATTGTTGTAAGAATAATTTATCCATCCTTTTACCGGACCCACATTATTTGTTATCTGAATTTCAATTCCGTGTGAGTACCCGTTATCAATATTTTGTTCGGAACCGACTTTATAACTATCCGGCCGCTTTTTAAAATATGGAGAAAAAACATTTTCTCTGTCAATAAAGTAACATTCAGCATCAAACAAAAATCCGGCATATTTATATTTAACTCCAATAATGTAATGAGTGGAAGCGGAAGGAACATAATTCTCCTCGTCGGCAACAACCCAGCTTTTTAAATCTTTGGTTGTCCGGTTGTATTCTGCATCTTTAATTATAAACTGATTATAAATTCCATAAGCTCCTTTAAGGTGCATATCTTCATTCAATTTATAACTAAATTTGATTCTCGGCTCAAGATAAAATTTATTTGCAATGCTGGATGTGGTAACTCTAAAGCCGGGAGAAATTTTTAATCTGTCAGAAAATTTACTTTTAGCCGATAAATAAAAAGAAGAAACGCCTATTGTTTCCATTTGCGAAAACGAAGTACCCGCTTCATAATCTTTTTCTTCATATTTACTGAAATCAATTACAGATGTTTGATGTTCCAAACCTGCTTTAAATTGAAGATTGTTGCTATGCTTATAATCAACTTCTGCTTTTGCTAAAAAGTTCTTTAATCTGTTTTTTGTTATGTATTCAGAATGTTTATATCCCTGCTTAACCACATAGGAATCATTAATAATTTGTCTGGAATTATATCTTGAATAAGAAAACGTACTTTTTAATTTTATTCTGTCACTAAACAGATGAAACCAGTTTAATCCTGCTCCAAGATTTTTTCTTCTTTTTTCATCCTGGGAATTTTCAATTCCCGGTTTGTTCGAACCTACTGAGTAGTCGCGGAACCAGATATCACTTTCGTCAAAAGTGTGAAACCCACTCAGCATCAAAAGATTTTTTACATCGGGAAAGTAAACAACTTTTACATAAGCATCATAAAACAATAATGCCGGATTTGCAGCACTATATGTAAACTCATCATAAACTTCTTTATTACTTAAAGAAACTTGTCTATACATACTGCCAAAACTTTCCGTCCAGAACAATCTTCTGCCGGATGCATAAACTGAAAGCTTCTCGGTAACCGGAATCTGAAACGTCCCGTTTATTCCTATGTTGTTAACTTCAAGCTGGGCACCATACTTTTTTGTACTTCCGTTCTTTGTTGTAATGTCTATTATGCCGCCAATTTTGCCGCCGTGACTTGCACCATAACCACTTTTGTAAACTCTGATATCATTTACTATCTCAAAAGGAATTGTACTGAACATTCCTAAAAAATAATCTGTATGGTAGAGATTAATTCCATCTAAAAGTATCTGGTTTTGAGATTCGAGTCCGCCCCTAATACGCAAAACAGAATTTCCGGAACCATCTTCATTTAATCCTGAAAGAAGTTTTAAACAGCGGAAAACATCTTTTTGTCCGTTAACAGGAAAGCTGCTCAGACTTTTATGATCAAGCATCATTTGTGAAATATCTTCACCTGAATCAAACAAATTTTGTGTTGAATCGATAACAACAACATTTTTCATTATCAAATCAGATTTGCTTAATGGTATTTTTAATTCCTCTTCAAGCGCTTCCGGTTTCAGGAAATAAACATTTTCAGAATAACCAATGTATCTTGCTTTAAGTGTCAGACTGCCATAAGGAATATTGATAAATTCAAAATTCCCGTTTTCATCAGACACAATAGTATTTCCTGTTTCCAAAATTGTGATGTGAGTATAGGGGAGACTTTCACCCGATTCCAGATCATACGTTTTACCGTGAATATTTAAAACCCTCTGAGAAGAGTTATCTTGAACCAATACAAAAATTTGTCCGCGATGAACACCAATGCGAACTCCTGTATTTTCCAGAAGTTTTTTTATTCCGGCGGCAGCTTCTCTTAAATCAAATTCTCCGGTAATTTTTATTTTTCTGACAGTCTCGTCAGCATAAACAAAACTAACATCCTGATTTTCAGAAATTTGTTCAAGAGCTGATTTTAACGGAGTGTTATTAAAGACATAGATTCTCTTTGATCTGTCGCCTGCACTCAGCAACAGGACAAATAAAAGCCACGTAATGAAAAAGGTAAAAAATTTATTTTGCATTTCAGATGTTTTTTTAATCACTTATAAAAATAATACTCGGAATCTTTTTGAGAAAACTTTAAATTCAGCGCACTGCAAAGTGATTCAATAATTATCTGCAAATCTTGTTTATTAAAAGATGCAGTTACTTTTCTGCGCAAAACATCCTCATCGTTAACTCTGTATGTAAAGTTGAAATCGTCTTGTAAAAACTTCAAAACATTGGCAAAGGATAAACTTTTAAAAGTGTAATTTTCCAAATATTTATTAACTGCAAAATCAGCATTTATTTCTATCGGGACTGACGCCTCTTTTGTGTTTCTTACAAAGCTCTGCTGATTTTTTTTCACAATATGCCCGACATCATTTTTATTTGCCTTAAATTCTACTCGTCCGCTCTTTACCGTAAGAATTGTTTTACTCTCTTCCGTATCAATCAGAAATGAAGTTCCCAATACTTTGGTTCTTGCATTAAATGTATTTACAATAAACGGGACTTCCTTATTTTCGAAAACAACAAAAAATGCATCGCCGGTCAGCTTTACTTCTCTTAATTCAGGCTCTTCATTCCAGTCGAACTCAAGCGTACTCCCTTTGCTTAACTTTACAATTGATTTATCGGGAAGCAAAAATTCTTTTACTTTTTCATTCGGATTTGAGAAAGTAGTGAAATTGTTTCCTGTAAAATTGTAGAGAGCCAGTGAAAGTAAAATTAAAACTGACGCTGCAATTCCGTACCACTTATAATAAGATCCGGTAGTTTTTATTTCAGTTTCTGTAAAATCGAGCTTTTCCGAAATGTTATCCCAACCGGCAATGGTATCAAAATTTTCCTCTTCAAAAGGAGGTTTGATCTCCTGCCAGAGACTTTTGTATTCATCATAAATTCTTTTATTCTCTTCAGATGAATTTTTAATTTCTTCCAGCTGCTTAACTTCTTCAGGTGAAATTTCACCCGAAAGTTTTTTCTGAATCAGCGATATGTATAATTTTTCGTTATCCATTTATCTGTAATACGTTATTTTCAGAATATACACCTAATCAAAATGTAACATAAAAATATTATCAGGTGTTTTAAATTTTCTCTCAATTTTGAAAGTGCACGCCACATATGATTTTCAACTGTTCTCTTTGATATTTTCAGCAGCTGAGAAATTTCTTCATGTTTTAATCCTTCGAAGCGACTCAAATAAAAAACGTTTTTCTGCATAACAGGAAGCTGATCCACCGCTTTCTTTATATGATCCGGAATATCAAAATCCTGCTCAAATTCGTAAATACATCTGTTTTCATAATCTTCAACATCTGCAACTTCCAGCTTCTTTTTCCTGAAAAAATCGATGGCAATATTATTTGCAGATGTGAAAAGATAAGATTTAATGCTTTGCGAAGAATCGAGTTTTTCACGATTATTCCATACTTTCACAAAAACTTCCTGAACCAGATCAGCAGCTTCTTCCGAATTATTGAGTTTTCTGCATAAAAATTTATATATGCGATTGGCAAACTCATCATATAAAACTTTAAAAGCCTCCCGATCGGAGTTTTTTATTCTTTTTACTATTTGTCTTTCGTCAAAAATCATAATCTGTAAATTAATTCAGCACAAAAATAAGAAATTTCACTGACAAGCAGGAAGTAAAATCACTTCTCTGTCACATATCAAATCTGGCCATTATAAATACCGTTTTGATTGTGAATTAATTATAAACCAGTTTTTTTATTTAATCTTGTTGCACTTTGTACACTTTTTTACTATGTTCACTATAAGTGTACATCAAAAATTAGTGTACAAGAGTGTTTGTATGGAAAATTCAAAAATAGAAATTGTTTTAACCAAACTTGAAAAATTAACCGGAATTCAATTTAACTTAACTGATAATTCATTAAACCATAATGAGTTAATCATTACATTGATTTATAACGGTATAAAGACAAAGTTTACCGGAATAATAAGGAAAACTGCAAATTTCAATTTCTTAAACGTGTTCCACACTCCAAATTATAATTATCCTCCTTTAGTTATTATGGATTACATCAATGATAATTTGGCTGTTAGTCTTGAAAAAGATCAAATAAATTATCTTGATGCCGCCGGTAACGCTTTTATAAAAACTGATAGTTTTTTTATTCAGATAAAAGGAAACCGTCCAAAATCTAAACCGGAAAAAAGTATACGATTATTTCAACCATCCGGACTCCAATTATTATTTGCCTTACTTTCTAATCCGGGATTAGAAAGAGAAAGTTACAGAACTATTGCTTCTGTTGCCGGAGTAGCAAATGGTACAGTGACCTGGATTATGAATGATTTGGAAACAAATAAATATCTTATTGTAATAAACAAAAAGAGAAAAATTGTAAAAAAGGATGAACTGTTCAGAAAATGGGCTGAGCAATATGCTTTAATTTTACGACCTAAAAAAAGTATAGGAAAATTTAGTTCACGTAAAAATGACTGGCAAAACAGTGTTAATCTTGAATCATTTGGGGCAGTATGGGGCGGAGAAGTTGCTGCAGGAAAAATATCTGAATTAACAAATCCTGAAACTTTTACAATATATGTTGAAAACAACATCAAAAAGATTAATCTTCTGAAAACAAAAGCCCAGCTGACTGAAAACCCAAATGGCAATATCCAACTCGTAAACAAATTTTGGAACTTCGAAGATTTATCTTTAAATAAAAATATTGTAAACCCGCTTTTAATTTATGGCGACTTAATATCATACAGAGATTCAAGAATATTAGAAATACTAAATAATATTTACAACAGGGATATTTATGAACATTTCGGATTCAATAAATAGTGATTTGTGTGATACTCTTTGTAAAGTTCACGAAACATTAACAACTCAAAATGTAAACTATTTTTTAATAGGAGCAACGGCAAGAGATATTATTCTGAATGATTTACATCGGTTGGAAATTAATCGAAGAATTACTGCTGATATAGATTTTGGCGTTTGTATCTCCGACTGGAGAAGATTCGCAGAAATAAAAACCAGTCTGATTGCAATTGGTGCACAAGAAGATTCAAACCAGACTCAAAGATTAATTCTTGAAAACTTTCCTTTGGATTTTGTGCCTTTTGGAGAAGTTGCAGATGATGATGAAATAAGCTGGCCACCAAGTTATGACAGAATAATGTCAATCCAGGGATATCAAGAAGCTTTTGATAATGCTCTTGAACTCCAAATCAAAAATGATCCTGAAGTAAAAATCAAGGTAGTTGATCTTATTCATTTTGTTACTCTAAAATTAATTGCCTGGGAAGAGTGTTATCCTACAAGAAGAAAAGATGCAATCGACATTCAGATTATAATTGAAAATTATCTCGGGGCAGGTAATGAACATAAAATAACTGACGATTTAACAGAAGATCCAAATTATGATTATGAACTTGCCGGAGCGCAAATACTTGGATGGGATATGAAAGTCCATCTTACTGAAGAACTAATGGAAACTTGCAGAAACATACTTCAAGCAGAAGCAGCTACAGAAAACAACTATCGTCTTGCACAAGATTTTGATCCGCTACCAAATCAAGATGCAGACAGAATGCAAGAATTAATCAAATCCTTATATTTAGGTCTAACCGAAACAACTCAATAAATATCAAAAAATTTAAAGTTCCCCAATTACATTCGAACATAAATCGTCAAAACAAATTATTTCCTAACTTAAAAAGAATGGGGAACGTTTATGTCATTAGGAGAACTTGATCATATAGCTTTCAGGGTAAAAGATATTGAACCTGTTGTAAAAATGTACACTGAAACAATGGGTTTTGAAGTAGTGCAGGAACTTGTGTTTGATCTTGAAGGGTCCAAAGTGAGATCAAAATTATTAAATCTTCCGGGAACCAAATTCCTGATTTTTGTCGATATGGGAACTCAGGAAGGGGATATACTTTCCGAATGGGTAAAAGAGCACGGAAATGCTATTCATCATATGGCTTACAGAGTTGAAGATATTCATAAATCTTTTGAAGAACTCAAAGCCAAAGGAATGAAATTTACAACAGATAAAGTAATTGATACAGGGGGCGGATTAAAGCAATTGTTTTCACATCCTCATCCTGAAACAGGATTAATAACCGAATTAATTAAGCGTGAAAAGGATGATATCTTTTTTGTACAGGAAAATGTTGAAGAGCTGATAAAATCTACAAACAAGTTTAATAAATAAAATCGGAGACAGATAAATCTGTCTCCTTTATAACTTAAAACAGATTTATGTTAAATCCTCCGCTAAACCATCTGCCCGGAAGAGGAACTCCTCCAACATCACTGTGGTCAGCATCAAAAATATTATTCACTGAAAGGAATAAATCAAATTTTTCAAATGATTTACTCAATTTAGTATCGAGCAATAAATGGTTGTAGCTATTTACTCTTTCTTCATAACGCATTGCCCAGTTCTGGTTAATTCCGGCAACAAGTTTGTTTGACAAATTAAAAATCACCTGATGTTTCAAATTTCCTAAAACATATTTTGATGTTACATTTGAAGATTCTCTTTCAGAATCAAGATATGTATATGAAAGTGATGCTCTGTTAATCAAACAATTTTTGATTTTGTTTGTCGGGATAATTTCAAAATTTAATTCAATTCCGTTTGTGTTTATATCGGCAATGTTACGCACCTGCCAGGGTTCTGTCTCTAATTCACGAACCCAGTCAATAATATTTTTTCCTTCTTTTCTAAAAAAGGAAACTCCTGTGTTAATTAATCCTGAATTGTAATTAAATCCGATTTCATAGTTTACTGTTTCTTCATGTTTCAGATCCGGGTTACCCATATTTGCCGGACTCACATAATACAAATCTGTAAATGTTGGAATTCTGAATGCTTTTCCAATTGATCCGAATACTTTCATATTGTTGTTTATTTTGTATGATGCATCTATTCCGGGCCAGAACTTCCAGCCGATTTCAGCATAATCGTAAGCAAATCCGCCAACTATGATATTCAATCTTTCAGCAATTGTAAATTTGTGTTCTGCAAAAAAACCAGTTTTGGATCTGTCGTGATTTTTCAGACTGTTACTTTCAATTTCATCTTTACTTACTTCACCACCAATTGAAGTTGATCCTAATCTGCTCTCAATTGTAGCTTGCAATTCAAATCCGTAAGTATTTGTTTCGTGCAGATTTCTGTAAAATGACGGGTTATCATATTTTAACAAAAATTCATCTTCATTTTTTCTCCAGTAGCCTTTGGTTGTTACAAAAACCTTATCAAAAGCAAACTCACCACTTACATTGGCAAAAGTAGTTTTTATAGCTTCCCACTGATTTGGAAAAGCTGTTGTATAAAAACTGTTTGCTCCAAACTCTTTATCAGTATATCCGGCAAAAACTCTGAAAACACTTTTATCAAGAGTTAAAGTTGAATTATAAGATAAATTCAAAATTTCGTAACCTGTGTTGTGCATATAACCGTTAGATCTTTTCTTTCCGGCTGAAATTGTTTGAGAATATTTCCCGACAGGAAGTGATAAGTTTACTTCTGCGCCGTAAGTTGCATTTTGAGCAGTTGTTATATGCAATTTTGCATTTTTCTTCTGCGATTTTTTTGTGATAATATTTATCACACCGCTAAATGCATTCGGGCCGTATAATCTTGATCCCTGTCCTTTTAAAATTTCAATTCTTTCGATGTTTTCCATTGAAACCGGAATATTCATATTATGATGGCCTGTCTGAGCATCATTAACCTTTACTCCGTCAATTAAAATTAAAGTCTGCTCATAACCGCCGCCTCTAATTGAAACATCTGCCTGAACACCTTCAACTCCGCGCTGTCTTACATCAACAGAAGCTGCAAACTTCAGTAACTCGGGAACGCTGTTTGCAGGAATTGCTTTAATTTCTTTTGCACTGATTACCTGAACTGTTCTTGTTAAATCGGAAAATGAAACAGGTGTTTTTCCCGCAGTAACAACAACGTTTTCAAGTTTATGCTTCATCGTTTGAGCCATAACAAGATTTGAAATAAAAATAAATACACTAATAGTGATTACAATCATCTTTTTGATTGATCCGGTTTTCATAAAATACCTTTTATAAGTTTAATTTTGGATAATATACATCTACAACCCGTTTAAACATAAAGGTGAACAATACAGAATTATATTGTATAGTTTATCGATTACTATTTGATTTTTTTAAACGGGAATTTTGTTTGGTGGCCTGAGGATGGCCTTATTTGTGTGTAAGTGTAAAGAACTGTTACAACGAAATATACTCAGTTTAGATTTATTTGTCAAAACTTTAAAATAAAAGTACCCCGAAGATGTGATATCTTCAGGGTTCAAATAGAACTCACTTCTCCAGCATTTTTGCAAATTCCGCTGTAAAAGTCTCAAAAAACGGCCAGTTTCCTGTTAACATATTTCCATCTGAAATACATTTTACATTTTGAAAATTTCCGCCGGCAGATTTTATCTCTTTTATAATTGCTCTGTTACAGGTGACTTTTTTACCTTTAATTATTCCGGCATCTGCAAATATTAGCGGACCGTGACATATTGCCGCCACTAATTTGTTTTCAGAAACTGCTTTTTTAATCAGGTCTCTTACCAAAGAATTTGTTGCAGGATTTTTTATTATGTTTGCCGGACCTCCTCCCCCCGGAAAGTATATGGCATCATAATCATCCAGTTCTATTTCAGAAATTAATATATCTGCTTCTATTTCTCTTTTTTCCGATTTATCAAATTTGAGTCCGTCAATGTTTATTATATGTCCGGTTAATTTCTCCGAAACTGCAGCAGTTACAACATCAGCACCCATTTTTTCTAACTCTCTGGGAATTAAATCAGCTTCGTGAAAATCAAAATTTTCCCCGACAATCATTAATATTTTTTTATCTGACAGGTCATGCTTGAACTCACGCCCCGTATCTTCCCACCAGATGTTATTTTTAAGATTTTTAATTATACTTGCATCCATCCAGTAAATATCGGATAACCCGTTTTGCATTCCGCCAAGTGTTTTTGCAAGTTCAAAATATCCCGGTTTTTCAGAAGCTAAAATTTTCTTTTTCCCCATTCTTGAACTGGAAAACAACAGATATTTTCTGTCAGGAGAAAGTGCCGGACAATAATCAATTCTGCGGGAGTTAATAAAATATCCCATATTTTTTACTTTTCCCCAGTTTCCTGTTTCATCTTTATAACTTATAAATAAATCTCCGCCTCCCATATTCTTTTTCCGGGTTGATGTAAACATTATATAGCTTTCATCAGGTGCAATAAAAGGATCCCATTCAGCAGAAGGTGAACTTATTGAACTTTCAAGTTTTTCCGGTTTCAGAAATTTTGTACCGTCAAATTTTGAGTAATAAATATCTGTATGAGTGATATCAAGTGTTTTTCTCTCAGAACCATAATCAGCATGAAAAACCATATTTCCTGAATCACTTAAAGTGGGAAACATTTCATTTTTCTCATTATCAAATGGTACAAGTTCGGGTTCACTCCATTTATCACCATTTTTTGTAACAAACCAGATATTCCAGTCGCGCTTTTTATCATTTTTATCTGTTAACCGATCTGAACAGAAAAACAATTTTTGTCCGTCTTTGGTTATAAAAGGATCTGCATCTTTAAACTTGCTTGAAAATGGAGCAGCTTGCGGTGCTGACCAGCCGTAATTGGTTTTACTTACATAATATATTTTGAAGAAATCACTTTTGTGTCTGATTGTAAAGTAGATCTCTTTATAATCGGGAGCAATGGCAATTGTAATTTCATTTAATCCGGTGGAAAGAATATTCTCTCCGAAAATCTGTGGTTCAAAACCAGGCAGATCCGTATCAGGATAAAGATTTTTTTGTGCAAATATTGAAGAGCTTACTAAGAAAAACAATAAAAATAACTTCACTTTCGATTTCATATTTTCTCCGTTTAACTATAAAAGTGAAGCAAAATTATGTTTAAAAAGCGTTCTTTTCTTTCTGATTTATAAATCAGAAACTGATTTTTACGAAAAATTGAGCTCTTTATATTGAGTAGGAGTTATTCCGGAGAATTTTTTGAAGGAATTATTAAAAGCAGATATCGATTTAAATCCCGCTTCAAAAGCAAGCGTTGCAATCTTTTCCTCCGGTTTTGTTTGCATCTGAAGTTTAACATTTTCAATTCTGTAATAATTAACAAAATCGGAAAAATTTCTGTTCAGTTTTTTATTTATCACAAAAGAAATTGTGTGGGCGGGAATTCCCGATTCTTTTGCAAACAGAGGCAGAGTAAGATCTTCTCTTTTATAAATTTCAGATTCTTTGATAAAAAGATTCACTTCAGCTGAATATTTTTCAATTTCTGTTTCAGTCAGATTTATATTGTTATATTTACCCGACTTTGAATCCTGCTTAATCTGTGGATGAATTTCCAGATACATTAAAGTGTAAAAAACAAAAGTATAAGCAATTGCACCATTTATGTACGAACCAATTCCTATTATATTTATAAAATAACAAAACCATATTATGAACAATCCGCTATACAAAGCCAAAAGCCATTTTTTTCTGTTTTGCGGAAAATGTTTTTTAACAGATTTATCTGCTTTTATAAACCTTACAAGAACCGGAAGTGAAAAGGAGAGATACAAAAATATCTGAGTCAGCATTCCCATATAAAAAGAAAACCAGTAAATGCTGCGCGGCTGATAGGGAATTAAGGGTGAAAACAACAAAATTGCTGTCGGAATTATAAAATGAAGATAATCTCTTTTTTTTACTTTGTAATCAGGGATAGTTGCTGTTTTGAGGTATAAATAGAAAAAAGGACCAATACTTGTAAAACCGGTAAATCCGATATTTATAACAATATCACTCAAACCTCCTGTGAAATAGAGAAACACCGACTTTCCAATTCTGATAACAAAAGCAAGCAAAAGCAGCAAAAATAAAATATTTTCCTGAGATCGCCTCTCTTTATTAAGGTTGAAATAAATTATAAAAAAGATACTGTTTACAATTCCCACACTGCTGAAAACCAGCAAAATATCTATTAATGTTTTCATAACCCAAAACTACAATAAATTTTCTAAAAACGTTTTTTAGACGCACACCCGAGCCAATTCCCCTGAAATTTTCTTATCTTTTTTTATATTTTTGATCCTCAGAAAATTTAGATGTTATGGCCCGAAAAAAACTTTTGCGTCTGCAGGAAATAGATGTTCTCTCAAACACATTCAGAATGGAGCAGGAGAATGTAGAAAAAAAACTCTCTGATTTTTTTCAGAATGATAATCCGGTTACACTTGAAATAGGGTGCGGACATGGAGATTACTCAATAAATCTTGCAGAAAAATTTCCTGACAAAAATTTCATAGCACTTGATATGAAAGCAACACGAATCTGGGTAGGTGCAAAAAAAGCTTTAACTGAAAATATTTCAAATGTTGCGTTTTTAATTGGTAAGGCACAAAACCTTTCTGATGTTTTTACAAAAATGAAACCAAAGGAAATCTGGGTTCCATTTCCTGATTCACTCCCCAGAAGAAGAGATGATTTTAAACGGCTCTACTCAACTAATTTTATAGATATTTATAAAAAAATTACAGCTGTTGACGGAGTAATACATTTCAAAACAGATGATCTTCCGCTGTATGAATTTGCAATAAAAAATTTACAAAGGACCGATGTAAAAATTATCAAAAATAGTGACAATCTCTACGATTTATCCGAAACATCATTTGAAGAAGAGATAAAAACAGCTTATGAAAAAGTTCATCTTCAAAATGGCAGAACAATAAAATATATCAAGTTTCAATTCATAATTGATAGTGACTAAGAAAATTAAAAATTCACATTTTCAATTATCAAATACTCCCAGTTTCTGTAACCTTGTTCGCACCGCACCTGCGGTTCTTCCAAAATGTTTTGAGAGTTCAGTCAGATTTTTTCCTTCGTCGTAAAGAAGCAAAAGATCGGCATCATCTTCGATTGTCCATTTCTTGTAAGCATCTTTATGTTTCTTTCTGATTCCGAAAAATCCGCCTGATATTTTTTGATCTTCATCCTTTTTGTTTGTCTGCTGCGCAGTAAACAAAACATTTATTTTACTGTTAATCTTCTTTTTGAACTCTTTATAATTATCGGGTAAAAACTCGAACGGAATGTTCAAAATATTTTTTGTTCTTGTAATTGCAACGTATAACAGATTAATTTCTTCGGCAAGTGAAGCTATCTGAATATTTTCCAGTCCGTCTCTTCTTACCATATTTTTAATATCTGTTTCTTTGATAAAATCATCCAGTATTGTTACTTCATCGTACTCCATTCCCTTACATCTGTGAACTGTAGAAAAAATCATATCTGCATCTTCGCGCATCTCATCCGGCAGGTGCTTATCTTTAAGAATCTTTATATAATTCGGCAGATTTCTTCCATACTTTTTCACAACATCGATGAGCATTTTCAGACTCCCGTCTTCGGTTGCTTCAGCATATTCTTCAAGCTCTGAAAAGCTTTGCATCGATTTTATGAGGTTGTCTCTGATAAATGTATAGTCACCGTTTTTAAGATTAAGAACATCGTAAATTGAACCACCTTCCTCAGCATAAGTGTAAGAAGAGATATTTCCCTCAAAATAAACATTTTCAATGGCCTGTTTTTCTATCAGCAGATCGATTGCTCTCAGCATTAAAGCGGTATTTGTTCTGCCAATTGTGGCTTTCATTTTTTTCGATTTATTCTTTCCTATACCTTCAATATCAATTGGTGAATAATTTTGAATATTCTTTTTCCAGCAAAGTGTATTTTCTGCCAGATTACCAATCTCTTTTTCAAACCGGAAACTTTTTGAAAGAGTAAAGTTTTTAAAATCTACCTGTTCAAGTGAGTTAACTGCATATCTCCAGCTGTAAATCTGCTGATGCGCATCTCCCACAATAATTTTTGCTGCTTTCTGTTTCATAAAAACATCCAGCATTACCGGCGAGGCATCCTGTCCCTCATCAAAAAAGATGTAATCGTAATTTAAGGATGGATCTGAAAGTTGATATTTTTTCAGGTAAAAATCGTGTGTAACTCCAATTTCTCCTTTGTACATTTTAGCTAAAAACTGTCGGGTGTAAAGCAGAATTTTGTCGTAATTTCTTTTTACAAAGAGTGCTGCGGTTTCATCTGAAATAATATCAAACAGATTTAGATCTTTTACCATTGCAGCATTACTGTTGCAGAAATAGGCTGCATACTTGAGAATATGATTTGCAAGAATGTATGAATTTATTTCATCACCCGGAGCTTCAATTTCCAGCAAATCTTTAAGTTCGTAAGTTTTGTATCCTGTGGAGAGAGAGTAACCTGATTGCGGAACCACATTTTTATAAGCAAGGGAGTGTGCTGTTTCAACTTTTACCCAGTTTATTCCGGCCTGTTCAAATTTTTTAACTGCTTCCTGACGAACAGTCTTGTTAAACGCCAGATATAAAGCACGCTTTTTGGGTCTTGCTTTTATATACTCAATTATGGTAGTTGTTTTGCCGGAACCGGCCACTGCATTAATTTTGATATTACCCGTGCTATTAACTATAGCAGATTGTTCTTCTGTTAATTTCATAGTTTTCTTTTTATTTCGCCCAAATATAATTGTTTGCCCTTAATATTTATACATTCAAATTAATTTTTTTGTCGGTTATATGCAATAAATTTATTTTTTCAGCATTTTTTTCTCAGATAGTTTTGCAATTTATCTGTGAATTGCTTTTCTATGTACTTCAAATTTTCTATAAATAGAAACGCTATGAAACTATCTCAAAAAGTTGAAAAAATTGAAACTTCCCAAACAATGGCTGTTGCTGCGCAATCTGCATTGTTAAAAAAACAGGGAATTGAAATCATCGATCTGATTGTAGGGGAACCTGATTTTCCTACTCCGGAAAACATTAAGCAGGCAGCGATTGACGCTATTAACTCCGATTACACAAAATACACTGCAAACAATGGTGTATTGGAGTTACGATCTGCAATAAAAGAAAAGTATAAAACCGAGCAGAATCTCGATTATTCCGAAGATGAAATAATGATATCCAGCGGAGCAAAGCAATGTGTTTATAACGCAATGTTATCAATTGTTTCGGAAGGAGACGAGGTAATTATTCCTGCTCCTTATTATGTTTCTTATCCTCATATTGTTCATCTTGCCGGAGGAAAATCGGTAATTGTTAATACCGAAGAGAAACAAGGTTTTAAAATTAACGCTGAAATGCTGGAAGAGTCAGTTACGGAAAAAACAAAAGTCCTTTTGCTGTGCAATCCCTGTAACCCTACAGGAACTGTTTATACCGAACAGGAACTCTCTGAGTTAATGACCGTGGTAAAAAAACACAACATGTTTGTAATTTGTGATGAGATTTATGAAAAGCTCGTTTTTGATAATGCAAAACATATCTGCATCACAAAAACGGCTCCTGATTACAAAGAAAAAATTGTAATTGTAAATGGAATGTCGAAAAGTTATGCTATGACAGGATGGCGGGTCGGATATGCACTTGCAGATAAAAACCTGATTTCGGCAATGGCAAAAATTCAGAGTCATTCCACTTCAAGCACAAACTCAATTTCTCAGGCTGCTTCGGTAGAAGCTATTAAAGGTCCGCAAGATTCCGTAGAGTTTATGCGAAAAGAATTTGAAGAGCGTCGAAATTTTCTATACACCGCGCTAAATGAAATTGAAGGAATCTCCTGTTATAAATCACCCGGCGCTTTTTATATGTTCCCGAATGTGAAAAGCTTTTTTGGAAAAAGTTATAACGGACAGAAAATCAATGACTCAAAAGATTTTGCTTTGTTTTTGATTAATGAGGCAAGAGTTGCAATTGTACCTGGAACTGCTTTTGGCGCAAATGGTTTTATCAGAATATCCTATGCTGCTTCGTTGCAAGATTTGCAAAAAGCAATTGATGCAATAAAGCAAACTATTATAAAGCTGAAATAATCCCCCTTAACGGGGGAATTATTTATTTACTTCTTAACAAATTTCCTATTTCGCGATCGACAAAATAGAGAGCCTGCCCCTCACTTCCTATTAATTCAAACTTATCTAGAATTGACTTAAACAAAGATTCCTCTTCGTGCTGTTCGGCACAATACCATTGCAGAAAATTAAATGTGGAAAAATCTTTTTCTTTCAATGCAAGTTCAACAAGTTCGTTAATTTTTTTTGTCACAAGTACTTCGTGATCATAAATTGATTGAAACAAACTTTGCAAATCTGACATCTTTTTACTTGGCGCTTTTATTTCTCCTACAATTGCGTAAGCTCCTGTCTCAACAACATAGGAAAAAAGTTTGTGCATATGCTGCATCTCTTCAGTGCTGTGAGCATCAAGAAAAGCAGCAGAACCGGGAAATCCTCTATAATGAGCCCAGGAACTCATTTGCAAATAAAGATTTGCAGAATAATGTTCAAGATTGATTTGTTCGTTTAATTTGTCGATCATTTTTTCACTTAGCATATCCACCTCTTTTAATAAAATGTGATACTTTAGATTATCGGAAGGGGAATGGAAGATTATAATAAAAAGCCTCTGTAAAAAGAGGCTTTAATTTATTCGTTATGATCAACTTCTTCTGGTTTGGCAAGCAGCTCCTGCTTGAGAATTTCGTAAATTTCTTCGCGCGGCATTGTTTCGCCCGTCCACAACTCAAACGATTTTGCCCCCTGTTCAAGAAACATTTTTAATCCGCTTAAAACTGTAGCTCCCTGTTCTTCGGCAATTTGAAGAAATTTTGTTTTGAACGGATTGTAAATAACGTCAAATACAATTTGTCCTTCTTTGAATGATTTACTGATTGTTGTTGCAGAATCATCCACTTCAGGAAACATTCCCATTGAAGTTGTATTTACAATCAATTTTGATTTGCGAAAAACTCTTGTTAAATCTGGCGGAACAAGTTCGTAAGTTTTTATATTATCAAACAGCATTTTAGTTTGGAAATAATCTTTAAGAGATTCCGCTATTTGCAGAGTTCTGTTTATAATATTTAATCTTTTAACTTTAAAATGTCTTATCAATGCATAAATAACACTTCTGGAAGCTCCTCCTGCACCAATTATACTTACTTCCTGTCCGACAATTTCTTCTTTATACGGATTTAAAGATTCAATAATTCCGTTAACATCTGTGTTGTAACCGTGTAAAATTCCGTTTTCATTTACAACCGTGTTTACAGCTCCGATAACACTGGCTTCTTCAGAAATTTCATCAAGATATTCGTTAATTTTTTCTTTATGAGGCAAGGTTACGTTAAAACCTTTTACTCCAAGTGAAACCATTCCCTTAATAGCGGCTTTAAGGTTTTCTCCGGGAACGTCAAAAGGAAGATATACATAATCGAGTTCCTTTAGTTCAAATGCTTTATTCTGCATTAAAGGAGAATATGAATGTTTAATAGGATGACCAATTACAGCTATTACTTTTGTGTTATGATTTAATCTCTGATGCATAGTTTTGATTATTTTTTATCGATTAAAGTGTTAAAAAGTTTTGAAGAATTTATTTCTGGAAAATCATTTGCAAATTTATCCTTAATATCCGGTTTCTGATTAAAGGTTGTTTTCAGAAATTCAACTGCTTCTTTAATTTTTCCGGATTTAAAGTATATCATTGCTTTTAAATAGTAAGATTTAATGTTTTCCGAGTCAAGATTTATAGTTTCATTCACAAGCTGAAAAGCTTCGTCCCAACAGTCGAGTTCGGCAAATTTTTCTACCAGAATCTGTTTAAGATCTAAATTATCTGATTCTTTTTCAGCAAGTTCTTTATAAATTTCAATAGAATGTTTTATATCATCGTCCGACTTTTCACTTTTTTCAGCAGAAACTTCGCTGCTGTAAAGGATAAAAGCTTCACTCAAATCCTTTTCCGCTTTTTCCATATTTTTTGTTGAATAGTAGCAAAATCCTCTGGCCAGATAGGCTTCAAAATATGAATCGTCAAGCTCTATGGCAACCGAATAATTCTGAATTGCATTGTCAAAATCTTTAAGAGCTTCGTGAGAAATTCCTAAATTATACCATACAGATTCATCGGTTTCATCAATTTCAACAGCATTTTTGAACGATTTTACAGCATCTTTAAATTTTGCAAGTGCTGTGTAAGCAACTCCAGCATTAAACCAGGCGCTTGAAAAATCATCTTTAAGAGAAGCTGCCAATTCAAAACTATCAATAGCTTTCTGATATTTTGAAAGCTTAATAAGAACTATTCCGCGGTTGTACCAGCCTGTCGGACTGTAAGGTTCAGCCGCAAGATATTCATCATAAGCCACGAGTGATTCATCAAGTTTATCCAGAATTTCATAACAGTACGCAAGCTCAAACCAGGCTTCTACATAGTTATTGTCAATTTCGAGCGTACGCTCAAAATATACTGCTGCAGAGGCAAAATCTTCACTTCTTTCGCATAATACACCTAGGTTAAACAAGGCTTCGTCATTTCTTGGCTCAAGCTCTAAAGCTTTTTCAAGACATTCGGCTGCCTCATCTTTAAATCCCAGATTATCCGCTGCAATAGATTTGTTAATTAAAGTTTCCGCATCATTTGGATTTAAGCTGAATGCTTTATCCAGACTCAAATAAGCTTCTTCAAATTCAAAATTATTATTCAGCAAAGCACCTTTGAAGTACCAGTATTCTGAATTGTAAGGTGCAATCTCAAGAAGAGCTTCTGTTAATATAAGTCCCTCATCGGCATAATCGCTGTCTAGCGAAAGCTGAATAGCTTCTTCAATGTTTTCCTGATATAAAAATACTTGTCCGCTATTAACAAAATCTAATGCAATACTTATACGATCTAAAATTTCCTGTTCACTTTTATCACTACCATTAAAGCTTTCAAACAAGCTCATTAAAACTCCGGTATAATTCCATTGAAAATGTATTATAGATCTACACTAAAATCAAGTTGATAATTTCGGGATAAATTTTACGTGATTTTTGTCAAAAAGCCTGTGTCTTGTATATTATGTAATATATCGTATCTTTATAGTTTGCATAATTCTTAAATTAGTATAACTTTTTATCGGAAATATAGATGAAGATAATTATAGCCGGAGCAGGTGAAATCGGCTTTCATCTCTCGAAACAATTATCAAATGAAGCTCATGACATTACAGTTATAGATATAAACCAGCTTCCGCTGGACAGAATAGATGCTGCTGTTGAAGTTTTAACAATTAACGGTTCATCAACATCAATTAGTGTATTAAAAGAAGCCCAGATAGAAAATACAGATCTTGTTCTTGCAGTTACCTCCTCAGAGGCAATTAACATCAATACAGCCATTATTGCAAAAAAACTTGGCGCGGTCAGAACTGTTGCCCGTGTTGCAAATGCTGAATATGTAAGTGCAGATTACACAGATATGTTCAAATCTTTAGGAATTGATCATATAGTTTACCCCGAAGAACTTGCCGCTTTTGAAATTGTTAAACTTGTTCAAAGATCGGCTGCTACCGACGTACTTGAGTTTGAGGATGGAAAACTTTCCCTGTTAGGATTAAAACTTGATCAGAAGGCGCCTGTTGTAAGAAAATCGATGAAAGTACTTTCGGAAGAATATTCCGGATTTAACTTCAGAATTGTTGCCATTCAGCGCGGAATAAGAACAATTATCCCTACCGGAGATGATATTCTCCTTCCAAATGACCAGATTTTTGTAATATCTCCCAAAAATAAACTGGATGATATTATAAGACTCACAGGCAAAAGTGAAGTAAAAATTGAAAACATGATGATTCTGGGCGGTGGTAAAATAGGCAGAAAAGCTGCCCGATTACTTGAAAAATCTGTAAATATTAAAATTATAGAATCAAATAAAGATAAAACTCTTAATCTGGCCGATTATCTTGAAAATACACTTGTAATTCAGGGTGACGGACGCGATCTCGACTTGCTTGCACAAGAAAGCATTATTGATATGGACAGCTTCATCGCTCTTACAAATGATGCCGAAACAAACATTATTTCCAGTCTGATGGCAAAACATCTTGGCGTTGAAAAAACAATTACACAAGTTGACAAAGCAGATTACGTTCCTCTTACCCAAACAATCGGACTTGATTCATTAATAAACAAAAAGCTGATAGCAGCCAATAACATTATGCGATTTATCAGAAAAGCAGATGTTATTTCAGTTGCAACCTTGCAGGGAATTGATGCCGAGGTATTTGAGTTTGTTGCCAAACCAGGTTCAACAGTAACAAAAAACCCCGTTAAAAAGCTTAAATTCCCGAAAAATGCAATTATCGGCGGATATATCAGAGACGGAGAGGGAACTATCACCGTCGGAGATTCACAAATTTTGCCGGGTGATAAAGTAGTAATTTTCGCTCTTCCCGGAGCTGTTAACAAAGTTGAGAAATTTTTTCATTAATATAGAAATATGAATTACCAGATTATATTACGACTTGTAGGGGTGCTGCTGGTTCTTGACGGACTGTTTATGATGCTGGGCATACCCTTTTCAATATATTACGGCGATAATGATGTAATTACATTGTTATCGTGCGGAACAGGCTTATCTGTTGTTGGCGGAATAATTGTTTATGCAACCAGAAAAGCCCAGCGAGAAATAAAGAAACGGGAAGGTTACCTTATTGTTTCTCTTGGCTGGGTGGTAATGTCTCTTTTCGGGGCTTTGCCATTTGTAATTCACGGCAGTATTCCTTCTTACACAGATGCTTTTTTCGAAACTATGTCGGGTTTTACAACCACAGGCGCATCCATTCTGAATGATATTGAATCACTTCCGCACGGAATGCTTTTCTGGCGAAGTATTACCCAGTGGCTGGGCGGTATGGGAATGATTGTACTTTCGCTTGCAATTCTTCCAATCCTCGGAATTGGCGGTATGCAGCTGTTTGTTGCCGAGGTTCCCGGACCAACAAAAGATAAAATACATCCCAGAGTTGCTGAAACTGCAAAAAGATTATGGGGAATTTATGTAATTCTTACTTTTGCAGAATGTCTTCTTTTAATGACCGGCGGAATGAATTTCTTTGATGCTGTATGTCATTCATTTACAACAATGGCAACAGGCGGATTTTCTACCAAACAGGCAAGTATTGCACATTGGGAATCATCTTACATCCATTATATAATTACAGTTTTTATGTTCCTAGCCGGTGTAAATTTCACTTTACACTATATGGCAATGCACAAAAAATTTAATGATGTTTGGAAAAATGAAGAGTTTAAATTTTATACTATAATTACCATTGTTTTTTCAGTGTTGATCGGTATAGGATTATTTGTAAAAAATTATGCAGATATAGGAACCGCTTTCAGAGATTCTCTTTTCCAGATAGTTTCTCTTATAACCACAACCGGTTTTATTACAGCAGATTATGAATCCTGGGGAAGTTTCTACAAAGTATTTTTCTTCCTTCTTCTTTTTGTTGGCGGTTGCGCAGGTTCAACAGGAGGTGGAATTAAAATAGTCCGCCATTTATTATTGATAAAAAACAGTGTTCTTGAATTAAGAAGGTTAATTCATCCACGCGCCGTAATTCCGGTTCGCTTTAATACAAGAGCGGTTTCACCTGAAATAATTTCGCATATTTTAGCATTCTTCCTTTTTTATATATCAATTTTTGCAATCTCTTCACTTGTAATGGCTGCAATTGGAGTAGATTTTGAAACCGCAATAGGATCAGTTGCAACTTCACTCGGAAATGTGGGTCCGGCAATTGGTTCTGTAGGACCCGTAAACAATTTTGCCAATATCCCCGATCTGGGAAAATGGCTTCTTTCATTCTTAATGATGATGGGTCGTTTGGAATTATTTACGGTTCTATTAATATTTTCACGTGCTTTTTGGAAAAGATAGTTTAACAGTTAAAATACAATTATGAATAAATCTCTTAAAATATTAATTATACTCAGCTTTTTTTCAACAATAATTTTATCACAGCAAATTTATTTTTGTCAGAGCTACTCCGAAGAAGGAGAACCGATTGGTGCTTCTAACAAATGGCAGATCAATCCAAAGGGCGGATCTGTTTATGTTCTTTATGATCATGAAAAAAAGAATCTGCAAAATGGTACTTATTATCTTATGGTTGATAAAGAAACAGATGGCGAGTTTGATGCTTTTGACAATAAATCGATAAAACTTAACGAAGAAAAAGACTGGCTTGTTTATAATTACGTTTTTAAAGAAGCAGGAACTTATAAAATCTATTTTCTTACTCCTGATAAAAAACGACTTGCAGAAGAAACCGTGGAAATTTCTCTTCAGGGAGATGCTGTTTCTGAAAATGTAATTCCGGAAAGAGATGTTAAACAATCTTCCTATTATGAAGATATCAGAATGTATTTTTGCGAATGGGTTGTAAATGAACGCCCGATGAACGCAAAACAGACAACCAAGCTGAGTCAGAAAGACGGCTGGATTTTTCTTTATATAAATCTTAACTCCCCACTTAATACAAAAAAACTCGTTGTTGAAGTCTGGAGAAAAAAATTCAGTTCACTTACTCACGATGAATATATTGAAACCAAAGAATTTGCAGTTACACCTGAGTGGACTTACTCATTCTTCCGCTATCAATTTACAGAACCGGGAGATTATAAATTTAATATTTACACTGATAAAGATGTCCTGATAGGATCCAGATATATAAAAGTCAGTAAATAAGGAGTTTTATGAAAGGAATTATTTTAGCAGGGGGCGCCGGAACAAGATTGTATCCGGTAACTAAAGTTTACAGCAAACAACTTGCACTAATTTACGATAAACCCTTAATTTATTATCCGCTTTCACTTTTGATGCTTGGCGGCATCAGAGAAATTCTTATTATCTCCAACAAAGAAACCATTCCTCTTTACAAGCAGTTATTTGGTGACGGTTCCCACGTGGGATTAAAAATTGAATATGCTATTCAGGATGCACCAAACGGAATTGCAGAATCATTTATAATTGGAGAAGAATTTATCGGCGATGATAATGTTACTCTTGTTTTGGGTGACAATATCTTTTACGGAAAAATGGATTTCCTTTATAAAACTCTTGAAACCCATCAAAACGGTGCAACAATTTTTGCATACAGAGTTAATGATCCGCAGAGATATGGAATTGTTGAATTTGATGAAGCGGGAAAAGCAATTTCAATTGAAGAAAAACCTGAGGAACCAAAGTCGCAATTTGCTGTTCCCGGTTTATATGTATATGATAACAGAGTAGTGGAAATTTCCAAAAATCTTAAACCGTCTGGCAGAGGTGAACTTGAAATTACAGATGTAAATAAAGTTTATCTGGAAGAACAAAATTTAAATGTAACTCAAATAGGCAGGGGCGTTGCCTGGTTAGATACAGGAACACCGCGTGCACTTCTTCAGGCTTCCAATTTCTTTGGAGTAATTGAAGAGCGTCAGGGACTTAAAGTTGCCTGCATTGAAGAAATTGCTTACTCAAAAGGATTTATTTCAAGGGAAAAGTTTGAGCAGACAATCAGTGAAATTCCAAATTCACTTTACAAAGAATATTTAGAAAAACTTCTTGAAGAAATATAATAAGCGTTCAATTGAACGCTTTGCTTTTATACGGCAAATTATTTAAAACATAACTACATTTTTACCGATAGTTAATTAATTCTATTTCGTCAACCAGAAAGAATTGAAATGATTGACAGCGAATATCAAAAATACATAAATGAGCAACCACTTGATGAGCTTAAAAAAATTGCTCTGCGCATCAACAAACTTCACTTTCCCGATGAATTTAATTCCGTTGTAAAACGTATATCTGAGCTGGAAGGAGAAAACTTTGACGAGGATTTTTATTTTAATCCTAAAATGAAAGATGCTCTTCATCTGGAAATTACAAGTTATGATAACAGCGAAACCAGACTAAGAAGAAGTAAATATATTTTAACCGCGTTTTTAATTACCTTCTCTTTTATTCTGAGCATTAATATTTTCAACCTGATTATAAACGGAAATTTACTCTCCATTATCCCGGTAGTTATTTACATAGCTTTGATTATTATGAACATCAACAGAAGCAAAGTTTTTGGAAAGGCGTGTAAAATATGGGCTGCTTTGGTTGTGGTAGTTACAGTTACGATTAAGTTTAAAGATTTTCTAAATCTGAACTCACCGGAAATAATTAATTTTCTTCATTCACTTGCAGGCAGCAACCAGATAATTCAGCCAACGGCTATTTTACTGGCTGCCGGAATTTTAATTTTTTACTACGCTAATCACATTTACACAAATGATTAATCAGGCAATGTCTCTTAATATTTCCAAATATTTTATCTGAATATCGAGTTCAGGAATCTCTTCATTTCTTTCAGGAGAATTGATATTCATCTTTTCAAAAATTTTATCAAGCGCATCAAACATATTTATATTCGGGTTTAATTCGTCACGCAGAAAATGAATAAGTTTTAATGTTTTAAATCCGTCGAACCAGAAAATTTTTTGTCTGTTAATCTGTTTTTCATTTTTGTTATTATCTAAAATTTTCTGCCAGTCAGTTTCAAAATTTTGTTCTTCTAAAAATCTTCTTAAAACAGGATCAATCTGCTCTGCAAATTTCAAATATTCATCAGCAGTAAATATTTGTTCATTGTTAAATTTTTCCAACCATTGCTTTACTATTTCAAAATTATCAGGAGAATAAAGCTGATATTCATCGACTTCGTTAGATAAAAACCGGTTTACTCTTTGTCCGGTACCAAACGGAACACGCCAGCTTCCTCTGCCTGAAGGAAAAATACCGGTTGTTTTGATATACTCCAGCTTTGTGTTTTTGGCAAGCTTCTCCATAAAGTAAAAATCTTCGGCTGCTTTTCTTTTATTCATTCCCTGAATTTTCGCGTATGTTTCCGCATCGCTCAACATTGTAGAGCCAATTGTGTGAATTGCATAAGGAGAGTCTGCATATTGCAGCCCAAGTACATAATAGCGCAGAAAAATTTCGTAGCAAACTATGGCTTTCTGACTTTCAAAATCACCTTCGACCGGATGGTTAAATTTTACATATCCTGCTTTTATATTTTTTTTATTTACCTGATTATATACTTCGGTAATGTAATTTTCTTCAACAATAGAATCAGAATCTGTACAAAGAATTATGTTTTTCTCCTTACGGTTGTAATCAAACTTTGTGAGAACCAGATCCATCCCGATTTTTCTTGCTAGTCCGACACCGCCATCTTTTTCAGGAAGTTCATTTCCCTCGGAAGAAGCATCAACCAGACCAACCTGCAATCCGCAGTTTATGGTTTTATCTGTTAATTCATCATTACTTTTTTGAGCAATTATATTTCTTAGCAATTCAAGTGTTTTTGCATTGTCAGATTTAATATTTTCTTCCACTCTTTTTAGATTGTTAACAACAAAAACAATAAGCGTTTCTGAAAAATAAGTTGCATCACATCTGGTAAAAGATTCCAGCAGCAATCTGATATTTTCATATTCACAAAGCGCGGGAATTACAATGGCAAGTTTATATTTTTTATCTTCAGATGTTTCAAGTTTCCAATTTTCCAGACCAAATTTATGAAGATATTTTTTTATCTCTTTTGGCAGTTCGTTATTTTCATTCAATATCAAAATAATTTTCCTTAATCAATTTTTCTGCAACTTCTACATCGGCTCCGTTTATCCAGTTAATTTTCACACCCTCTTTTTCCATTTTTCTAAAAAACGTCATTTGGCGTTTTGCAAATTTATGAATTGAGGAATTCAATTTCTGGAACATATCATTATAGTTAATTTCATCTTTCAAGTATTGACCAACAAACTTATATTCCAATCCGAAAAACATAAGTTTTTCAAAAGTTACTCCCTTTTTCAAAAGAGTTTCAACCTCTTCAATCATTCCTTCTTTTAAACGAATTTTTAATCGTGCAGTAATTTTCTTTTTAACAGCTTCACGGTCAGGCGCAACACCAATAACAAGAGAATTAATTGCGGGTCGTTCAACAGGCGGGTTTTTCAACTTTGTTTCTTCAATTAAAATTGCTTTTACAATACGTTCTTTTATTTCAAGATCCGTAGTGTTGTGCAAAGCGGGATTAAGTTTTTGCAAAACATTTCTTAATTCATCTTCCGGCTTTTCATACAATTCTTTTGCTCTGCTGCTTTCAAAATCCACAGGAACCATTTCATATTTTCTTAAAACGGAATCTATATATAATCCGGTTCCTCCTACAAGGAAGGGCGTTTTTTCTTTTTTCTGAATTGTTTCAAATGCGGGATAAAACATCTGGTTAAACTTAAAAAGATCAAATTCTTCTTTCGGGTCAATTACATCAACCAGGTAGGAGGTGATTGTTTTTCCGTCAACAATATAGTCTTCTATATCTTTTCCTGAACCGATATCCATTCCTACATATACTTGTCTGGAATCAGCAGAAATTATTTCGCCGTTAAATTTACCGGCCAGTAAAGCCCCCAGACGCGTTTTGCCAACGGCAGTGGGGCCTAAAATTGTTATAAGGTTATATTTCATAATTTTTTAGATAGGTGTGTTTTCCGGTAATGAAATGATAAACTCGGTTCCTTCACCAAGCGTACTTTTGAAATTTATAACTCCGGCATGATCTTCAATAATTTTTTTCGTTATTGAAAGTCCGAGTCCGGTTCCATCTTTTTTTCCGTATGTCATAAATGGTTCAAAAATTTTGCTTTGAATTGTTTCCGGTAAACCAAGTCCTTCATCTTTAATGTGAATGTTTATTTGTCCGGTACTCAGTGAAGTATAAATTGTGATTGTTCCCCCTTCCGGCATTGCATCACAGGCGTTTTTAACTATATGATAGAAACATTGATAAAACTGTTTCATATCAACTTTTACAGGGGCGTTTTCTTCCAATTTTAAATTTATCTTACAACTTCTCTGAGTTACATAAGATTCTACTCTTCCGGCAAAATCGTTTAGCACATTTTGTGCGTTTGTATCCATTGTGCGTAAAATTGTGTTGCCGTCTGCGTAGCTGGATGTAATTTGAACAATATCAGCAACGTAGTTTATCTGATCAAGCATCATATCCAGGACAGATTTAATATCATTGGGCAGATCTTTATTTTGAAGATGTTCTGTATATCTTTTACTTACAAGAACCGGCTTTTTAATATCCTGAATTAAAAAGTTAGCCATTTTACCAAGTGAAGAAACTCGCTCACCTTTAAGAAGCTGTTCAAGCATACTTGAATTTTCAAGTGCAAGTGAGCAGTTAATTGAAATTGCGTTTATCAGTTCTTCGTCAAGTTTGGTAAACTCACCGGTTTTGCTGTTAAGCAGCTGAATCACACCCACTGTTTCGGAATCTTTATTTTTTATAGGCATACACAACATACTGTTTGTGTTGTAGCCGCTGCTTTTATCTATGTTGGAATTAAAACGTTCGTCTGACTGCGCATCTTTAATATTTACAATTTCACTTGTTTTTGCAACCCAGCCGGCAATTCCTTCACCAATTGTGAGTCGGATCTCTTTTGGTACTCCGCCCATAACAACTTTTGACCAAAGCTCGCCCGCTTTTTTATCTACAAGATAAAGCGTTCCTCTGTCGGCATTTGCAAGATCTGTTGCAACAGTTACAATGTTGTCAAGAACGTCATCCAGACGCAAATCTGAATTAACAAGTTCGGCTGCTTTTATTATCATTTTCAGACGATTTTCATCTAAGTTCGGAGAACCGGTTTCAGCATTATTATTTGTTTCAGGTTTAACAGTTTTCTCTTCCTGAAATGAATCAACAACAGGCTCGGGAATTTCAGGTTGAGAATTATCAACTCCAATTTCACCCAAATCAACGGTTTCGTCATTTTGTAATTCCTGCATCAGGTGACTTTCAAGATCAAACTCTTCATCGGCCGATTCAGGTTCAGGCACTGCTGCTTCCTGTTCGGGTAAATCGATTGTTTCATTACTTTCTTCTTCGGAAAGGGAAATATCCTGAAGTTCATCTTCTATTATGGAGCCGAGATTAAAATCAACATCCTCTTTATTTTCTTCTTTATCGTCTGAGTCAAGATCAATACTTAAATCAAGATTTTCAAATCCGGCTGAATCGGAATCTGCTTCACTTTCAAGATTAAGCTCATTGTTTTCCTCTTTAGGCTGAGATAAATCAAAATCTGCAATGTTGCTTTCACCTGCAAGAGCTTTTTCAAGATCGGGTTCAGGCAGATGATCTTCTGCTATATCATCAGGAACCTGATCCAAAATGCTTCCGGCATCAACACTTTTCAGATTGTTCTGGAAATCTTCATTTTGATCTATCAGTGAGTTAAATTCTTCCGAGTTAAGAGAAATTATATATGAATCCCTTAAAACAACTGCGGTTGAATATCTTGGAACACCTTCAATAACTTCATCCTGACCGAAAAAATCGTTTTCAATTTTGTGTGTAGAACCTGACTGGCCTGCTTCTTTATTAAGAATATTTACTTCGCCACTTATAACAAAATAAACATTTGTTGCCGGATCAGTATTTCGGAAAAGAATTTTTCCTTCGTTAACTGTGAGAAGTTTCCCTTTTACGCTACTGAAATCGACTTGCGACAGATCAACGCCATTAAAAAGTTTGTTATTTTTTAAGGTTTTTAATAGTTGATTTTCCATAACAGATTCTATTTTCTATTTATAAAATATTTAATACAAATGTATATATGGTGTTAAGAATACTAAAAATAGAGTGCAAAAGCAATTAATCCAATGTTGTTAAACTTTTATATTTCCACTTTAAATGGAGAAAAGTTTGTTTCGGTATCGTAATAATCTTCACTTTCGGCTTTTTTCAGGAATTTTACTATTTTATATGTAACCGGAGTTAAAATAACTTCCCAGCCGGTTTTAAGTAAATAATTTGCAATCATCACACTTATAACCAGATCATCCGGCCAAACTCCCCAAAATGCAACCGGATAAAATATTAGAGAATCTACTGCTTCGCCTCCAATTGTTGATCCGATAGTTCTCATCCACAAAAAACGACCTTTGGAAAATATTTTCATTTTTGCCATTATATAAGAATTTGTAAACTCTCCGCTCCAATATGCAATAAAGGAAGCCAGAGCAATTCTTGGGGTCTGACCAAAAACCGTTGCATAAATTTCCTGCTGGTCCCATCCGTCGGCAGGAGGAATATTAACAATAAACCAGCTCATAAAAGAGGCAAACAAAAGTGCGGCAAATCCGGCCCAGATAACTTTTCTGGATCGTGCATATCCGTAAACTTCTGTTAAAACATCTCCAAACAGATAACTGATAGGGAAAAATAATATTCCCGCCCCAAAGGTAAATCCCTGAATTGTGGTTACTTTAGCGGCTCCTATAATGTTGGAACAGAGAAGAACAACAACAAAAGCAACCATCACCAGATCAAAATACTTGTAGTTTTTCTTTGGCAATTTAAAGTCCTTTCAGAATTTCAATCTACCATCGAATAAAAATTTTACATTTCAATAATTTGATTTTACTGTTTCTTAATTCGTTCTTTTCCTTTTTCGCTCATTGCTGTTTTTCGTTTCATCACTTTGATATTGTCAACGTATCTTACACGCATTGCCGACCAATCTTCATCAACTGCAACCTGCGTTACACCTTCAAAATCAAAAGGAGCAAAAAGCTGTAAAACAGTGGTTCTGTTTAAATCTGACTTATACTTTTTTGATGTGCCTTTGGGATAACAAAACCACAAGTATCCGTCGCCTTCAAGTGCTTTTACAATTTTTTCAGTATCTTTTTCAGCTTCGGCAATTGATTTATAAAATCCTAAAATAAATTCACTTTTTACTGATAAGTCAGTCTCTATTTTTGAATTTATCTCTTTTTCAATCTCTTTAAATTCTTTTGGAGAATTTAAAATTAACACAGGGTTCTGTTCTTGAAATCTCAGTTTTTTTAATACGGGATTCATCTCTTTTCCAAGTTTTATGCAAAGGCACAACAAGATATTTATAAAAAAGAAATAAATCAAAAAGTGAATATCGATTTTAAATACCGGATTGAGCATCGATAATTAATTTTGACAAACAAAAAATTGCCATGAAACTGAAACTTAATCCTGAAACATTGAGAGCAAGGCTCTTTTTATTAATTACGGTTATTCTGCTGTTTACAACTTTTACAATTATCTATTTTGTAAATCTTGAAACAGACGATGCCGTTCTTAAAGCTCAGGAAAGTAACGCAATGAATATTCTTACTTCGGTAAAACTTAACGTTGAAAACGAATATAAGAGTATCAGGTTTTATGAAAGTCGCTTAATTGAAATAAAAAAAGAAGAACTGAGAAACCTTGCCGATCTGGCTTTTTCAATACTTAAAACCAATTATGTTAAATATAAAGCAGGTCAGATCTCCCTTAAACAAGCAAAAACCAATGCTAAAAATGATTTAAAAAAACTCCGCTACGGAAACGGAAGCGGATATTTCTGGATTAACGACACCGGTTACCCGATACCAAAAATGATTATGCACCCGACTGAAAATGACCTTGACGAAAAAATTCTGGATTCACCCGAATATAACCGTGTAATCGGGAGTAATGAAAATCTGTTCAAAGCATTTGTTGAAACCTGCAGAGAAAAAGGTGAAGGTTTTATCAAATATCTCTGGACAAAACCAACAAAAGACGGATTAACAGAGCAACAGCCCAAATTATCGTTTGTAAAAGAGTTTAAGCCCTGGACCTGGATAATAGGAACCGGAATTTACATAGATGATATTGAAGCTGAAGTGAATAATCGTTTTCAATCCGTATTAACAGAAATTGATGAAACTCTGCGAAATATTCAGCTCGGACAAAACGGATATCTTTTCATTTTTACCGGAAAAAGAGAAATTCTGATTCATCCAGATCTGGAAAAGGCTGTTAAAGATTCCTCCTATTCCGCACAAATTATTCTGAAAGAGATGATGAAAGTCGCCCATTCAGATAATAAAATCTACGATTACAAATGGACACTCCCAACAAATTCTGATACAAGATTATTCAGAAAAAGAGCATTTATTGAACATTATGAGCCTCTCGACTGGTACATTGTTTCTTCTGTCTATTACAATGAAATTGAAAATCCGGCAAATGAGCTTCAGACACAAATTTACTTAATAGCCGCTTTTTCTCTGATTCTATCATTTATTCTTACGCTTCATTTATCGCGCAACATAACACTTCCGCTAAAACAACTTGTGGAATCAGCTAAAAATCTGGGAAAAGATAATGAAGCAAAATTTAATTCATTTGAAAAAGGCTCCATTGAAGTAAGAGAACTTTCGGGCGTTTTAATAAAACAGTTCTCTTCCATAAAACAAACTACTGCTGCGCTGCGAAAAAGTGAAGACAGATTAAACAAAACTCTTATGGCAACCAAAGACGGAATCTGGGATATTAATCTGGTTACAAATGAAACTTACTTTGATCCTGTTTATTATAAAATTGGCGGATATACTCCTTACGAATTCCCACCTGATACAGATGAATGGAAAAAACGTGTACACCCGGACGATATAGATTTTGTTATGCAGCTTGTAACAGATCACCTGAAAGGAAAAATAGAATTGTATGAAGCTGAGTACAGATTTCGTACAAAAGCAGGCGAGTGGATATGGGTAGTGGGTCGCGGACAAGTAATTGAAAGGGATAAAAACGGGAAAGCTCTTCGCTTTATTGGAACCCAGTCTGATATAACACACAGAAAAGAGGTTGAAGAAAAACTTCAGAAAAGTTATGAATTAAATCTGAGACATCAGGAAACCATAAATAAAATTGCAATGAATTTTTCGCTTCAATCGGAAAACTTCAAAGAAACGTGTAAAATAATAACAGAAGCTGCAGCAAAAGAATTAAAGGTTGAAAGATGCAGTATCTGGATTTTAACCGAAGGAAACGGAACTCTGAGATGTGTAAATGTTTATCAGCTTCCTAATGAAACTCACCAGGAAGCGGTTCCGCTGGTGGCAAACGATTATCCAAACTATTTTTCTGCACTGAAATCGAAAAAGGTTATAGATGCAACAAACGCTCTCAGCGATCCCAGAACTTCCGAGTTTTGCAGCGATTATCTGATACCGCAAAATATACAATCGCTGCTCGATGCATCCATTAATCTCGAAGGTGAAATGATGGGAGTAATCTGTTTTGAATCAGTCAACAAATCCCGCGAATGGCTTCCTGATGAAATTGCTTTTGCAACAAGAATAGCCGATCAAACCGCGCTTGCTTTTTTGAATAGTAAACGACTGGAAGCAAAAGCAGATCTGCAAAAAAGTGATGAAGAACTTCGCGTTGCAAATGATGAACTGCAAAGTATTTTGTACGTTGCATCTCACGATTTGAGGAGTCCGCTGGTAAATATAACAGGCTTCAGCTCTGAAATGAACACAATTATAAAGGAAATAGAAGAACACCTTTCCGACAACTATGATTTGAAAAATGACAAAATCTATGAAGAGTTAAAAGAAGAACTTGCCGATTCAACCAAACTTATTCACCTGAACACAACAAAAATGGAAGCTTTGTTAAAAGGACTTTTACGTTTATCACGATTGGGAAAATCAGCACTCAATCTGCGCGATTTAGATACAAACGATCTTGTAAACAAAATTGTACTTGGAATGAACTATCAGATAGAACAGGCAAACGCGGTTGTAAATGCAGATCCGCTTCCCGGGTGTTACGGCGATGAAACTCTTGTCGGACAAATATTTTCAAACCTTATCGACAATGCCGTAAAATACCTTAATCCAAATAAGAGCGGATTGATAAAAATATATTGCAGCAGCTCCACAAAAGATTACATAACCTACTGCGTTGAAGACAACGGAATTGGAATAAAAAAAGAGTATCAATCGAAAATTTTTGAAATTTTCCACAGATTAAACCCCGGTTCAAAAATTGACGGAATTGGAATTGGTTTAACAATAATTCAGAAAATGGTAAAAAAACTTAACGGCTCAATACATCTCGACTCAAATCCGGGAAAAGGCTCTAAATTTTATGTAACTCTCCCGGCTACCTCTTTTGAATAAATACTTTGATTTTGGCTCCTGATTAAAGTTTTTCTTCAATCTGCAAATTATTCAATTATTAAGTTCTGCCTGATTGAAAATTATAAACCAATTTCAAATTGAAAGAAAAAAAAATATCATTTAATTTTGTTCCCTTTGAAAAGTTAGCAATTTTATTCCTGATTATAGTTCGGTAAAGGAGTTTTTTCTTGGCGAGAGACATTAAGCCCTGGCCTCTCAATCTACGCGATTGGCAAAATGAAGCATATCAAAAAGTTACGGAATACCAGCAAAAAGGGGAAAAAGATTTTCTGGACGTTTCCACTCCCGGAAGCGGAAAAACCATTTTTGCTTTGCGTATTGCGCATAAAGCACTTTTTGAAGGTGAAGCAAACAGAATAGTTGTGGTTGTTCCCACAGAAGGTTTAAAGGGACAGTGGTCTGAAGAAGCTTCCAAAACAGGAATCGATCTCGATCCGGCCATAAGCAACAAAAAAGGGAGAGAAAATTCCGATTTTCACGGCTGTGTGCTTACTTATGCCCAGCTTGGCGTTAACTGCGCACAGCACAGAATAGCTGTTAATCAGATAAAAACTTTGGTCATTTTCGATGAAATTCATCACGCAGGAAGTGATCTTACCTGGGGCGATGCCCTTGTTTCCACTTTTGAAAATGCGGTTTTCAGACTCTCACTTTCAGGTACTCCTTTCAGAAGTGACTCCGCTAAAATTCCTTATGTAAGCTATTCTAAAGATGAAGCTACCGGACTCGAACTAAGCAAAGCCGATTACACTTACTCATACACCCGTGCAATCTCCGAAGGTGTTTGTCGACCTCTCTTTTTCCACACTTACGACGGCGAAATGAAATGGAAATATGGTAAAGAAAATTACAAATTCCGTATGTCGGATAACCTCACGCGCGAAGATCTTATTTCTCAACGTCTCCGTGCTGCGCTCGATTCTACCAAAGGTGATTTTCTTAAAACCATTATTTCCGAAGCAGATGAAAAGCTGGAAAAAATTCGCCAGATTGAAGGTCATTCAGATGCAGGCGGACTCCTTGTTGCAATAGACCAGACTCAGGCAAGAAAAATTGCCAAGCTTGTCTACGATATTACAGGCGAAGCTCCGACTACCGTAATTAGTGAAATGTCCGATGCAAATAAAAAGATCGATAAATTCAGAACCAGTTCGGCAAAATGGCTTGTTTCCGTAAAAATGGTAAGTGAAGGTGTGGATATTAAACGTCTCCGGGTAGGAGTTTACGCAACCGTTGTTAAACAGGAAATGTTTTTCAGACAATTTTCGGGTCGTTTTGTACGTACTTTAAATGGCTTGGAGCATCAGGATGCACATATTTATCTGCCCAAAGATATTAATCTTGTCTGGCTCGCAAAAAAAATTGAAGAAGAGCGTGAACATGCAATCGGATTAAAATCAAAGTTTGAAGAACTTGAACCGCGCAGCAAACGAGAAGGAGATCAGTTTACTCTTTTTGAAGCTTTGGGCGCAACCGTAATTGGCAAAGAGCAGTTTGGGCCAAATATGAAAAAGAAAAAAGGGAAGCAGATTGAACCTGTAACCAAATCTCTTTTCCAGGAAAAAGTGGATTTACGCAACGAAATCAACAAATTAATTAAATTACTTGCTTTCAGAAGAAAACAGGCGTTCAAAGATATTCATATAGAATATATGAGAGAAACAGGCGGCAAGAAGATAGAATTTGAAACAACCGACGAGCTGAAAAAGCGACTCGCCTGGGTTGAGGCAAGACTTTAACTCACTCTAAAGATGAAAGAAAACCTGCAATTTACAATCTGATCTGCTAAAAAGTTTTTAGCTCTGAGTTTTAAATTTTCCTTGATATTTAAAAGTTGCTTCGCAGGTTTTTATTGCAACCCACAAAACCAAAGCTGAAAAAATAAGATTTGTTCCGCCGCTTTCTATGACAGTCAGTTTCACCAGCAGCGACATAACAAAACCGCCAAAAGAAAGTAAAAACAGAAAAACAGAAGCAATTCTGGAATACCAATACTTTAATCCAAAAGCAAAACCAAGAAAAAGAGCCGCATCAACCCACATATCCTGCTGCAAAATGTATCCGAAAACAACCTGAACAATTGCCGTAATAAAAAATAAAATTCCGGCTTCGTTTATCATTTTTAATGCTTCTTCTTTGTTTGTTATGGACTTAAAAATCATTGAATTTTTCGGATCCATCCCTACTTCCTGTTTTAATTTTTTGACATACAATAATACTTAAAATTTTCCATACTTAATGCAGGTGTTATCTATCTTTTTGTTAAGAGAGAAGTTTTGTATATTTCACAGTTAAATTTTTGAGGAAAAGATGGAATTTTTTGACAAGCTGAAAGCAGTAAAGGAAAAATTTGAAAAATTAAATATGCAGCTTTCAGATCCTGAAGTATTGGGTGACAGCAGACGACTTGTAAAAATAAGCAAAGAAAGAAGCGATTTACTTGAAATAGTAGAAACTTTTGAAAAATATGAAGAAGTTATAAATAACCTGGAAGGTAATGAAGATATAATTGCCAATTCAGATGAAGAAGAGCTTATTGAACTGGCTCAAATGGAATTGGAAGAGCTTAAAGAACAAAAAATACAACTTGAAGAAGATATTAAAATTCTTCTTATTCCAAAAGATCCCAACGATACTAAGGATGTTATTGTTGAAATTCGTCAGGGAACAGGTGGTGACGAAGCAGCAATTTTTGCAAACGATCTTTTCAGAATGTACACACGCTATGCTGAAATAAAAGGCTGGAATTATGAAATTATCGATCTTAACGAAGCAACACTGGGCGGAATAAAAGAAGTTGTGTTTTCACTTAGCGGAGTCGGAGTTTACGGCGAACTTAAATATGAAAACGGCGTGCACCGTGTACAGCGCGTGCCAGTTACAGAAGCAAGCGGCAGAGTTCATACTTCAGCAGCAACAGTGGTTGTAATGCCGGAAGCTGAAGAAGTTGAGCTGGAAGTTGATCCAAATGATTTAAGAATAGATGTTTATCGCGCAGGTGGTGCGGGCGGACAGAATGTAAATAAGGTTGAGACTGCAATCAGGATAACTCATCTTCCAACCGGATTAGTTGTTCAGTGTCAGGATGAACGTTCGCAGCTTAAAAACCGCCAAAAGGCAATGAAGGTTCTTAAAACCAGATTATACGATCAGAAACTTCAGGAACATAACAGCGAAATTGCAGCTACCAGAAAACTGGCTGTTAAAAGTGGTGACAGAAGTGATAAAATCAGAACTTACAATTATCCTCAAAACAGAGTTACTGATCACAGAATAAACCTTACTCTCTACAATTTATCAAATATTATGGAAGGCGACCTTAACGAACTTCTTGAAAAAATGAGAATTGCAGAAAGAACTGAAAAATTGAATGAACAATCATAATATAAATTAAGCCATCTTACAGATGGCTTTTTTATTATTTATTGAGTAATTTTCAATATGAACGAACGATCATATTATAAAAGATGAATACTCGGGAAAAATTATTAAATACTTCGCTCCAGTTGTTTTCACGACTCGGATATTCCGGAACTTCAATCAGAAAGATTGCAAAAGAGACCGGAATAAGGGAAAGTGCAATCTATAATCACTTTCCATCTAAAAAAGAGATTTTTATACATACTCAAAAATTGTTTCTCAGAAATTTTAATGACAGCTCTGTTTTTACCGACGATCTGCTGAACAATCTTTCAAATCCCTTTAAGTTTCTTACAGATGTAATTACAGAACTTGTAAAAAAATGGGAAACCAACGAATCTAAGCTTTCATTAAAGTTGCTTCTGCTTTCGCAGGATGAGCTTGAAGATATTCCTGTTATTTCAATAAAAGAACGACTCGATGATTCAAAAGCAATCTGGAAAATGATTTTTGGCGAATTAATAAAAGCGGGATATGTAAAAGAAATAGATTTGGATCAACTGGTTAATCAGTTTTATAATCCTTTGTTTACTTTAAGAATTCAATATTTAAATATGAATTCCGATTCTTTTCTGGAAGAGGCAAAATCTCATCTCGATTTCTTCTGGAATGCAGTAAAATCGGAAGCTTAAAATGGAGAAAAAAATGAATCACCTGCCAACAAAAGAAGATATAATTAGCGCACACGAACGGATTAAAACATATATCCATAATACTCCGGTTTTAACTTCCGAAACACTTAATAAATTAACCGGCACAGATTTATTCTTCAAATGTGAAAATTTTCAGAAAGTAGGTGCTTTTAAATTTCGCGGTGCTTCAAATGCAGTCCTTTCTCTTCCCAAAAAAGCTCTTGAAAAAGGGGTTGCAACTCATTCATCAGGCAATCACGCAGCAGCTCTCTCTCTTGCAGCTCAAATGAATAATATACCGGCTTATATTGTAATGCCGGAAAATGCACCTGAAATAAAGAAACAGGCAGTTGCCGGATACGGAGCGCAAATTACTTTTTGCGAACCAACGCAGGAAGCACGCGAAGAAACCCTTGGTAAAATTGTGGAAGAAACAGGGGCAACATTTATTCCTCCTTACGACAGCTACAAAATTATTGAAGGACAGGCAACAGCAGCAAAAGAATTAATTGAAAGTCACGGACATTTT
The DNA here is from genome assembly GCA_041725875.1 of Rhodothermaceae bacterium. Taxonomy (GTDB): domain Bacteria; phylum Bacteroidota; class Ignavibacteria; order Ignavibacteriales; family Melioribacteraceae; genus JBGRQB01. The sequence goes on along the minus strand of JBGRQB010000002.1, from coordinate 516 downwards.
GATTTAATAATGGCTCCGGTAGGTGGCGGTGGATTATTATCCGGAACTCTGCTTGCGGCAAATTATTTTTCAGACGAAACACTTGTAATTGGCGGTGAACCGCAAAATGCAGATGATGCTTACAGATCCTGGATTGACGGTGTAATTTATCCTTCCATCAAACCAGATACAATTGCAGATGGTTTAAGAACTTCTCTCTGCTCACGCACATTTTATGTAATAAGTAAATTTGTTTCCGAAATTATAACCGTGGAAGAAAATGAAATCATTGAAGCAATGCGACTTGTCTGGGAAAGAATGAAACTAATTATAGAGCCTTCTTCCGCAGTTCCTCTTGCAGCTTTAATAAAACGCAAAGAAAAATTTGCCGGGAAAAAAGTCGGGATTATAGTTTCAGGCGGAAATGTTGATCTTGCAAAACTTCCCTGGTAACTAGTTTTGTGAATTAAATTTTACTCTGAATGTTGAACCGCTTCCTTTTTCACTTTCAACATCCATCAAAGCGCCGTTTACTTT
>JBGRQB010000001.1:0-10920 GCA_041725875.1 Rhodothermaceae bacterium | reverse complement strand
GGTGTTCCATTTGAGAGACAATAATTTCATCATCTTTTGTGAAGAAATTTGCTCTCTGCATTGTTGTTGCAAGAAGATTAATTGCCTCGGTGGCTCCTCTTACAAAAACAATTTCGGAAGCACTCATTGCATTTATATATTCTTTAATTTTTACTCTGCCGTTTTCATACAGTTCAGTTGCCACTTCACTCAAATAATGAACACCCCTGTGAATATTGGCGTTTTCATAAGTATAGTAATGTTTTATTGCTTCAATTACTATGGAAGGTTTTTGTGTTGTAGCTGCATTGTCAAGATAGACAAGAGGTTTTCCATTTACTTCGCGAGAAAGAATGGGGAAATCTTTTCTTATTTCCGCCACGTCGAACTTACGTTTGGAGATACCTTGCTTAACTGTATTTTCTATAACAGATCCGTTCATAAATCTCTCTTAAAATTTAATATTCTGTTCTATCAGTTGATTAATTTCTTTCTGAAGTGCTTCAATTTTTATTTGTTCTACAACATCAAACACAAACGCTTTTACAAGCATCATTTCTGCTGTCTCTTTTGAAATTCCTCTTGCCTGTAAATAGAATAATGACATATCATCAACGTTTCCTACAGTTGCACCGTGTGAACATTTTACATCGTCAGCATAAATTTCAAGCTGAGGTTTTGTATCCATTCGTGCGGAATCGGAAAGTAAAATTGTTTTGTTCGTCTGATAAGCGTTTGTCTGCTGTGCATCGGGACGAACCATAATTTTACCATTAAACACTCCTCTGGAATTTCCTGATAGAACGCCTTTATAAACTTCATTGCTGTAACAGTTAGGTTTAGCGTGATCTGCCAAAGTGTGATTATCAATATGCTGTTTATCAGAAGCAAGGTATAAACCGTAAAAGTTGCTTTCTATATTTTCATCTTTCATTTCAGTGTTCAGATCATTTCTTACAATTGAACCGCCGAACGAAAGAGAGAATGAATTAAGTTTACTATATTTTTCCTGAGCAACCTGAATTTTATCAACGTGATAAGCTGCTTTACTTTCATTCTGAATTTTGCAATAATCGAGAGTTGAGTTTTCACCAATTGAAATTTCAGTAACGGAGTTTGTAAAATAATTCGAGTCTTCAACACCGGCATAGTTTACAACAAGTGAAATCTGACTGTTCTTTCCAACGGAAATAAGATTGCGCGGCATTGAAAGAGTTTTATCAGATTTGCCACTTACAAAAAGTACCTGTACAGGTTTTTCAACTATCTGATTATCTGCAACCTCAACGAACAAGCCGTCATTAACAGCAGCCGTGTTCATTGCGTTAAACGCATTATCAACTTCCGATAATTTATTAAGTGATTTTTCAACCAGTTCAGTTTTCAAATTATCTGCAAGATTTCCAATTTTTACCTTATCGCTGTTCTGCGAAACTCTGGAAAATTCTTTGCTGTAAATTCCATCAACAAAAACAAGAAGATCCGTCTCAAAAGATGTAAAGGTGAAATTGTCTATTTCTTCCTTGGTAAACTTTGAAGAAGTTTCGGCAATCTGGTAATCCTGAACAATAATATCATCAACTTTAGTGTATTTCCATTCTTCTGTTTTTCTTGTCGGGAAATCAATTTTTTCAAACTCGGCTGCGCCAAGTTTTCTGATTTCATCAACGGAAGTGTTTGTTGCTTCCAGTTTCTCTATCAGAGATTTATATTTATTTTTAATTTCAGTTTTATTCAGTTCCATTTCAGTCTCCAAACCTGGTATTATTTGATGATCCAGTCATAGCCTTTTTCTTCAAGTTCAAGCGCAAGTGATTTGTCGCCCGATTTAATTATCTGACCTTTGTACAATACGTGTACAAAATCGGGAACTATGTAATCCAGCAATCTCTGATAGTGAGTTACCATAAATACTGCGTTGTTTTCATTTTTATATCTGTTAACACCTTCTGCAACTATTCTGAGTGCATCAATGTCAAGTCCGGAATCTGTTTCATCAAGAAGAGCAAGCTTTGGTTCAAGTACTGACATCTGGAAAATTTCGTTTCTCTTTTTTTCACCGCCGGAAAATCCCTGATTAACAGAGCGTGTAATCAAATCTTGATTTAACCCGATTTCTTTCATTTTTCCTTTTATAAGATCAAGAAAATCTTTTCCGTTTAGTTCTTCTAATCCGTGATATTTTCTCTGCTCGTTTAATGCGGTTCTTAAAAAAGTTGCATTGTTAACGCCGGGAATTTCAACCGGATACTGGAATGCAAGAAACAATCCTTCGCAGGCTCTTTCTTCAGGAGCAAGTTCAAGTAATTCTTTTCCTAAAAAGTCTACTTCGCCACCGGTTACTTCGTAACTTTCGTGACCGGCAAGAACATTTGCAAGTGTACTTTTACCTGAACCGTTCGGACCCATAATAGCGTGAACTTCGCCTGGCTTTATTTCAAGGTTGATTCCTTTAAGAATCTCTTTTCCTTCTATGTTTGCTTTTAAATCTTTAATGGATAACATTTATATTTTCCTTATTTCATTATTCTCAAATTTTCAAACCAGTCGAACAAAACTTTCGACTTTCATCATTTAACTCTAACCTACGCTGCCTTCCAGACTTATAGCCAGAAGTTTTTGTGCTTCAACTGCAAACTCCATAGGAAGCTGCTGGAATACTTCTTTACAATATCCCATAACAATCATATTAACCGCGTCTTCGGTTGAAATACCGCGCTGGTTCAGATAAAAGATCTGATCAGCTCCCACTTTGGAAGTTGTTGCTTCATGCTCAACAACTGCTGAGTTGTTTTCAATTTCGAGATAAGGGAAGGTATGAGCTCCGCATTTATCTCCCATTAACATAGAATCGCACTGTGAGAAGTTTCTGGCATTATCAGCTTTCTTTCCTACTTTTACAAGTCCGCGATAAGAGTTCTGACTCTTACCTGCTGAAATCCCTTTTGATATGATTGTTGATTTTGTGTTTTTTCCAATATGAACCATTTTGGTTCCTGTGTCTGCCTGCTGGTAATTATTGGTAACAGCCACGGAGTAAAACTCACCAACACTGTTATCACCCATCAAAATTGTGGATGGATATTTCCAGGTAACGGCACTTCCTGTTTCTACCTGAGTCCAGCTTATTTTAGAATTTGCACCTTTACATAACCCGCGCTTGGTAACAAAATTATAAATGCCGCCTTTACCTTCTGCATCACCCGGATACCAGTTTTGAACAGTAGAATATTTTATTTCGGCATCTTCGTGAGTAACAAGTTCAACAACTGCTGCGTGAAGCTGATTTTCATCTCTCTGAGGAGCTGTACAGCCTTCAAGGTAACTTACATAACTACCTTCGTCGGCAACAATCAAAGTTCGTTCAAACTGTCCCGTATCCTGATTGTTTATTCTAAAATAAGTAGAAAGTTCCATCGGACAGCGAACACCTTTAGGAATATATACAAACGATCCGTCACTAAAAACTGCAGCGTTAAGTGCAGCGTAGTAATTATCTGTAACCGGTACAACAGACCCAAGATATTTTTTTACAAGTTCCGGGTGCGACTGCAATGCTTCTGAAATTGAGCAGAAAACAATTCCCTTTTCGTTTAATGTTTCTTTAAATGTTGTGGCAACAGAAACTGAATCAAACACAGCATCTACTGCAACGCCTGAAAGCTTTTTCTGTTCATCAAGAGGAATTCCGAGTTTTTCAAAAGTCTTTAACAATTCCGGATCAACTTCGTCCAGACTCGAAAGTTCAGGTTTCTTTTTGGGAGCGGAGTAATAAATTATATCCTGAAAATCTATTTCAGGGTATTCAACTTTTGCCCATTTCGGTTCTTTCATTTCTTTCCATTTTGCAAAAGCTTTAAGTCTCCATTCGGTCATCCATTCCGGTTCATTTTTCTTTTTTGATATGAAACGGACTATATCTTCATTCAATCCTTTTGGTGCTGTTTCAGATTCAATATCGGTAACAAATCCCCATTTGTATTCCGATTGAGTTAAATCGTCCAGCATCTTTTTCTCTTCTGTCATTTCATTTATCCTGAATTTTACATTTTCTTTTTTATCTCATTAGAAAACGTAATGAATCTGGAATTTTTTGTCAAGATTAAAATAAGACAATTTGTCTATTTTTATTCAATCTAAATAAAAATTAAGATTTTTTTCTCTGTTTCAGGGCTTCAAATAAGATTACGCCGGTGGCGACAGATACGTTTAATGATTGAATTTGGCCTTGCATCGGAATTTCTGCAAGAAAATCGCAATTTTTTGCAACAAGTGATTTGAGACCTTTTTCCTCATTTCCCATTACAATTGCGGTTGAACCGGTAAAGTCAATTTTTGTAAAATCTTTGGAATTTTCAGATAAAGCGGTACCTGTTATCCAGAATCCCTCTTCTTTGAGAATTCCCATTGCATGACTCAGATTATTAACTTTACAAATTTTGAGGTGAGAAACAGCTCCGGCCGAAATTTTTTCTGCTGTATCGGTGATTGGTGCGCTGTTGTGTGTTGTGATAATTACCCCGTCAACTCCGACACATTCTGCGGTTCTTAGAATAGCTCCCACATTATGCGGATCCTGAATAGAATCCATTAGCAATAAAAGCGGGTTTTTCTTTTTTATGCTTTTCAGAAGTTCATCGATGGAATAATATTTTCTGTCAGATTTAAGTGCGATAATTCCCTGAGTATTTTTCCCGGGATCTATTTCACGAAACTTTGATGTGGATACTTCGGAGTACTTAATACCATTTTTTTTCGCAAGACTCTTGATCTTGGCTATTACGTCCCCTTTTTGCCCAAAGGAAACATAAATTTGTTCAATATTTTCGTTGGCTCTTAAAGCCTCTAAAATCGGTTTTCTTCCGAAGATTTTTTTCATTTTACTTATTACTTCCGTTTTAAAATAAATTCAGGTTGCTAATATACTAACCATCTCACTGGTTTCAAAAAATTAAAATCCAAGGCAAAAATAGATCTGCGAATTTATTTTTAAATCGAATTTTTTATATTTGAACTATGCTAATTTAAGGGCACTTGAAATCAGGAAAACTAAACAAGTCAAATTATCAAACAAAACGGAGAATTTATGAAATTACTCAAATTATCATTTATTTTATTAATCACTATTCTTCTTTTCACGGGCTGTCAAAACTCTGACAAAATTGTGGCACCGGAAAAAGTACAGTTAACTTTTTCAATTAACCAGATAGTAAAAACACTTGGGAAGACAAGTGACGCTAATTCACTTGATGATGTAAAAAAAGCAATATTTACACTTAAACGCGGCTCACAAACTATTTTCAGCAACAAAGAAATTTCTTTAATCAAATGTGGGGTGATAATGGTGTTTATCGCACTGATATAGTTGAAATTAATGCAAATGAAGAACACTCTCTTGTACAATTTGAACTTCTTGATGAAAATGATTTAACAATTTTTGCTGCTCCGCTGGAGAATTCGCCTGTTTCAATTTTGGTCGATGATCCATTGCCAATCAGCATGAATGTTACTCCAAATGAACAAAAAGCAATTCCGGTTGAAGTAGTAAGCGCACTCAATTTGTCTCCGCAAGATTTTGGATATCCCTATTTTGTAGTTAAAGAAAAAAAGGCAATTGTTTTTTCTATGACAGTAAAAGCAGAGGGCAACATTGTAGATGCAACGCTTGATATCAACTCAGGAGATTTTACTCTCACTAAAGAGTTAATAGCAGGAAAAAATGTAATATTTGTTCCTGATTCTCTGGTAACAATAGACTTAACAGTTTCTAAGAGCGGATATTTTTCACAAACAATAACCAAAACAAAAGATGAACTAAACGCTTCTCACTTAGTATTAGAATTGATAAAATTCGATAATCCTATGATTATGGTAAATGGCGGCACTTTTACAATGGGTGATACTTTTGGTAATCTTCATGCTTCTTCAAAACCTTCTCATCAAGTTACCTTAAGCACATTCTACGTCAGTAAATATGAGGTTACTAATTATGAATTTTGTAAATTCTTAAATGTCCAGGGGAATCAATCAGAAGGTGGAGTTGAATGGATAAACCTTGCATCTTCTATCAGCAGAATATACAAAGATGGCAACGTATTCAAAGTAAAAAAAGGCTATGAACTACATCCGGTAAACTATGTAAGCTGGTATGGAGCAAAAGCTTACTGTACCTGGGCAGGAGGAAGATTACCAACTGAAGCAGAATGGGAATTTGCTGCAAGAGGCGGAAATTCAAGTAATGGTTACAGATATAGCGGCAACAATGATATTAATCAGGTTTCCTGGTACTCAGGTAATTCAAATAATCGTCCATATAACATAGGTTTAAAATCTCCTAATGAACTGGGGATCTATGATATGTCTGGAAATATTGATGAATGGACTAATGATTGGTACGGCAACTATTCATCTTCAGCTCAAACTAATCCTCAAGGCCCTTCAAGCGGAAGTTACAAATCATACAGAGGTGGTTCAATTTGGCATGCAGCTGAATTCAGTTGCGTTGCCAGAAGAGATTGTGGTGAAATTACCAAGCGCGACTATACAATCGGATTCCGCATTGCTAAAACAAGTTTATAAAAGATTGTTAACAAAAAACCCTGATTATTCATCAGGGTTTTTATAATTTATTTTATTTTTTCTAAAATCGCTTCCAGCTGCTCAACAGGAAATTCTTCCTGTTCACTGTTTTCCATATTTTTCAGAACAATTTTTCCATTTTCAAATTCTTCTCCGCCTACAAGAAGAGTATATTTTGCATTATATCTGTTTGCTTCCCGCATCTGGGCTTTTATACTTTTCTGAGCGTAATCTACTTCAACATTCAGATTGTTTCTTCTGAAGAAAAGTCCGATTTCATAGGCTTTGTTTACAAGTTCTTTATCCAGACGAACAACATACAGGTCAATTTTTTCTTCCGGTACTTCCAGTGATTTTTCATTTTCGCAGGCAAGTAAAATTCTTTCTATACCGGCTGCAAACCCGATTCCCGGAGTCTCTTTTCCGCCAAGCTGTTCAATAAGAAGATTATATCTTCCGCCGCCGCAAAGTGCACTTTGCGACCCAACACTTCCACTGATAATTTCAAAAGTTGTGTTGGTGTAATAATCTAATCCGCGAACAAGTTTTGGATCTACTTCAAACGGAATTTGCGCAGCTAACAAGATCTGTTTTACTTTGTCAAAGTGTTCCAGACTCTCATCATCCAGGTGTTCAATTAACAAAGGAGCATTTTCCATTACTTCCTGATCGCCTTTGTCTTTACTGTCGAACAAACGAAGAATATTTGTCTCGTATCTGTTTTTACTCTCAGCAGAAAGCTGTTCAAACTTATCAGACAAATAATCTTTAAGGATGTTTTTATATTCTTCTCTGGATGAAGGAACACCAAGAGAATTTATCTTGACTACAATATTTTTTAATCCAAAGCTTTTAATAATATCGTAAGCAAGAATAATCATTTCTGCATCTATTGACGGGTCGTTGCTTCCAAGTGCTTCGGCACCAAACTGATGAAACTGTCTTAACCTTCCTGCCTGTGGTCTTTCCTGTCTGAACATAGGAGCACAGTAGTAAAGTTTATTAAGGTTTTGTATCTTTCCAAGATTGTGTTCAACAAATGCACGCACAACCGAAGCTGTCATTTCAGGACGAAGAGTAACACTGTTTTCACTTCTGTCAGTAAAAGTATACATCTCCTTACTAACTATGTCAGTTGCTTCTCCGATTCCTCTGCTGAACAGTCTGGTTTCTTCAAACACAGGAGTTCTGATTTCCTTATAGTTAAAGTTAGCCATTTTTTCGGCTACAGTTTTTTCAATTTTTTTCCAGGCCGGCATATCTACCGGAAGGGTATCTTTGGTACCTTTAATCGCTTTTATCATTTTAAGTTTTGTTTTGTTGTTGAAAGGTTATGATAACTCAATATAGTTTTTTTCTTCTTCGCAGAAGATATTATAAATCTCTTCAGAGGAATTTGCATTTATCAGCTTCTCTCTGAATTCTGTTTTATTCATCATTCGCGAAATTCTGCTTAACAGTTTTATATGTGGTCCAACCATATTTTCTTTACCAACCAGCAGAAAAACAAGGTTAACATTCTGACCGTCCAAAGCTTCAAAATCAATTGCATTTTTTGTTTTGGCAAATCCGGCTACAATTTCGTTAACTGCATCTGTTTTTCCATGAGGAATTGCAAAACCGTTTCCAACCCCCGTCGACATTATTTTTTCCCTTTCAATTACAGTCGTCCTGACAGTATCAAGATTATTAATACGGTCATCCCCGTTAAACAAATCAATCATCTGATTAATTATATCTTCTTTGGCTTCAACTGTAAACTCAGGTAAAATGTGTTCAACCTTTAGAATCTCACAAATCTTCATATCTACTACACGTCTTTTATCATTTATAAATTTAACAAGTAAACTTAATAAACGAGGTTTATTATATCAATTTATATTCTTCTTTTTAATCTATTTATGACGATTATTTTATTTCCGGACAAATTAACCTGATTAAAATCAGAGTAAAATAAAAAAGGCATTCACTTACGAATGCCTTTTAAGAAATTTATTTTGTATAACTTAAAACTTCCATCTTGTACCAAAGTTTACTCCGGCTCTCCCGGCTCCGTTGTTTAGGAGCATACTGTTAAAATCTGTGGTTGTGAGATTAAACTCCAGCAGTCCGGAATCAAAACCAAATCCCATACTCCATCTGAAGCCAAATCTTCCGCCAAAAGTTAAACCATTTCGGAACATAAACCAGTGTGCCGGCTGCCATTCGCAACCAAAGGAAAATCTTGGATCTTCACTGTTAAACGGGCCGTCATTAAGTCCCTGATGATAATCAAACGCAACCATAAGCTTCTGATCAAGACCAATACCTTCCAACTTGTCTACACGAACCTTAACACCAATATGTAAAGCTGTTGCAAGATCACTAGAAAATTCACCGATATATTTTCCTTTCATATCAAAAATTTCTTCCAGAGAATCTACATTTTCTTTTTTTGTAAAATCGCTGATAAGTTTTTCGCCGTCCATTCTGTATTCTACGGTTTCTTTATCCCAGTTTACAGATCCGATATCAGTTATTGAAATTGCAGCTGTAATTGCTCTGTTAATTTCAGCCGTAATTCCCAAATCGATTCCAAACCCGGAACCGGCAGGAGTAGGAAAAGGTGTATAATCTTCTTTTTTTGTTATATCCTCAAAATCGTATTCAACACCAAAATCGGGAGAAACTGCGGATCTTGTTAAAACATCTCCTATAACATGAAGTTTTGTATCGGATGTTGTTTCAATGCTCATATTTGCTCTTTCAAGTTTTCCGTATGCAAAACCGCTGATATATTTGAAAGTAACACCGGCGTGCAGGCTTTTAACTTCTTTTTTTAAAAGTGAAGTCAGATTTTTCGAAAAACTAAATGAGTATTCGCGAAGATAAACTGATTCAAAAGAGAAATTTGAAAATGTTTCTTTTTTTCCCACTTCATTTCCGTTAAGAGCAAAACCAACAAGATCGGAATCGATCAATCCGTTTGCAGAGAACCTGTCTCTAATTCCAATTGCAAATGCACTTCCTATTTCAGGAACCTGAATTGAAAAAGAGAATAAGTTTAAAGACATTTCACTCTGCAGGGCTTCTCCCTGAGTAAACAGACTTTGTAATCTTGCTTTGTCAGCATCTGTTAAAGCTCTTCCGACTTTTTTACTTCCAATTTTTTTTGCACCGAAAAAATAATCAAAATCTTCAAAAGTCATTACCTCGGAACCAGCCATAACACTAAAGTTGGGCAAAGGTAAAACAGTTGCTATTTCCATCGAATGATATTGCCCTAACGTAAGGTTGGCCGGGTTAAAACCAATTGTATAAACACCTCTTGCAGTTGCGGTTGCAGCATCACCCAGAGCAGCTTCTCTGGATGCGGCAGTTCCTACAGATCCGCCACTTTGTGCCAGTATAATTCCAAGCAGTATAATATATATGTATAATATTTTTTTCATCTCTATCCCCTGTTATTCGCTTACTTTAATAGATGCTACGGCAGTAACTCTGATAATTATTTCATCGGTATATCTGAACTTAACTGTCCTTGTTGGCGAAGCTGTATCAAAGTCGATATTCATAATCAGCTTTTTCCCTTTGATAAATTTCTTCACATCATCACCAAATATTTCAATTTTCTGAGTTGTATATCCGGGATTTTTAACTTCACCATTTTCATCAGTTTCAGCAGGAACAAGTTTAATTAAGTTTGAAGTTGTTCCGCCGGATGTAACTTCTCTTGGAGGGATATCCATTAATTTTTCACCGGCTCCATCTAAAAGCACACCTGAAAAAGTTCCGCCGGCAGCTATTTTGTTGGTAATTTCAATTGTCAGTTCAGCACTATTTAATCTGTCGGCATCATCCTCATCAATGTCAGAATCGTCAATTTCAACAGTATCAATAACCGTCCCGCCGGTAACCTGAGCGTTTAGGGGAATTTCAATAAGAGCAGTTCCGCCAATTGTATCAGTTTCTGTTACAGAAACATTTTCCTTGTATTCCGGATTTACAATTGCAGTTCCTTTAAGAACAAATTCATCTGGCAGACTACCGCTTGTATTATTTATAAGATTAGCAAAATTTATAACTGTTGAAGAAGAAGGAACAAGAGCGTTAAATGCTTCCGATCTTGTTTCACCGGGATGATTAACATTTACGGTTCCGTCTACTTTGAACTGAGCATTTGCAGATGTGTTCAGATTCAGTTTTATCTCAGCTTCTTCAGCATTTATATTATCGTAAGTAAGTTTGTCCTTAAACTCTCCAATATCGAGTTTGGTAGTTTTATCATCAAAAGTAAATTTGATTGGTTTTAATTTTCCGGCAACAGATTTAAATCTGATTTCTGAAAAATCAGCATTTGTAACAACACCTTCGGTTTTACTG